>RHKR01000398.1 GCA_008363265.1 Chlorobiota bacterium | reverse complement strand
TGAATGCCCGGCTTGCCATTGGCGGTCGGAGGGCCTTCGTAGAATGTAAAGCTTTTTTCGGAGGAACGGGTGGTAACTGATTTCTCAAAAATACCGTGTTCCTGCCAGAACTTTAATATTTCACTCTCAATTTCGGGGTATCTGAAGTTATCGGGATATTGCTTGTACATCTTGTCTTTAATTTATTTATTATCTGTCACGATACTGCTCAAGGAGTTGTTTCTCCGTTCGCACGAGCAGTTTCAGTTCGTTTTCAACTTTTTCTTTTTCCTGCCTGATCTTCTGAAGTTCCTGCTCAGCCGCGAAGAGTATCTTATCGGCTTCGAGCTTCGCTTTCCCGATCAGTAATTCCGCATTTTTTTCAAAAAGTGTAGCTTCAAATATAGCGTCTTTTTCTGAATCTGCATCGTCTTTTTCAGTCCCCTCCTCCGGAAGTGATTCCGGTACAACAACTTGCGGCACTTCTTCAGGTTCAGGAACGATCACGGGCTCCGGTTCAAATTGAACAACAGGTTCTGTTTGCACCACCTCGGAAGCCTCAACTTCCGCCACTTCAGGCTGTGCCCTTTCCTCCGTTTCAACTCCCGGTTCAGGTTCTCCGGAGAACCTGAGAGCACTGCTGTTCCTGCCGAAAAGCACGAATGACGACACGATCAGCCCGTTAAGAACCGTCGCAACCATCATCTGGAACTGAGCCGTGTCAGATATCTTCCGCTGCACGAAGTACATCTCGTGCACCAGTGCTCCGATCACACCGAGAACCATCCCGAGAAGTCCAAGCCTGAAGGAAACCTTCCTGTTGAACCCCTCTCCGATCAGCCAGCCTGATACGAGTGAGGCTATAAGCAATACGAACAGGCGCGAGTAGAAAACAGTGTTCACCTTCTGCAGGTCGGCCAGAAAATATGAGGAACTCCCCGCCACAGCTATGGCGAGAATGAAACCGAGAACACCGGTGAATTTCTTGAAGGTCATTGCAGTCTTCTGATCAGTTCAGTAAAAATTGTTGTCATCTTTGGTTCAGCCACACCGGCCGCCTCAAGCATCTCCTGAAGTGTAACGGGGCGAAGCGACTCGGGGAAGCACTCATCGGTTACGATGCTCATGCCAAAAACTTTCATCCCCATGTGGTTCGCAACTATGTTTTCAGGGATGGTCGACATTCCCACCACATCGGCTCCGATATGGCGGAGGAACCTGTACTCGCTTCTGGTCTCAAGACTCGGACCCGAAACGGCCACATAAACTCCCTTGTGCAATTTGATCTTTTGCTCCAGAGCGATCTCCTCGGCGTGCGCGATCAGCTCAAGCGAGTATGGTTCACTCATGTCGGGGAATCTTGGTCCCAGCTCGTCGATGTTCTTTCCGATAAGCGGGTTGTCGCCCAGCAGGTTGATGTGGTCTACCATTATCATCAGGTCACCACGTCTGTAGATCGGGTTCATTCCGCCGCACGCGTTTGAAACAAACAGGGTGTGAACACCCAAAAACTTCATCACCCTCACCGGGAAGGTGATCTGTTGCATGCTGTATCCCTCATAGAAGTGGAAACGACCCTGCATCGCCACAACCCTCTTGCCGTGTATGGTACCGAATATCAGTCTGCCGTGGTGCGACTCTACGGTCGAAACGGGGAAATAGGGGATGTCTTCATAATCGATCGTGAATTCAATATCGATCTCTTTCACCAGACCGCCCAGGCCTGTGCCGAGCACGATGCCGTATTCATAATCGTGGGTTGTTTTGCTTCTTAAAAAAGCCACAGTTTCTTTTATTTTATCGAGCAGGTTTTCCATTCTAATCTTCCACTATATTATTTATATCAATTTTTTCCGAGCTTCCGGTAAAGAAGAGTTTCGAAGGGTCTTTCTCCTTTTTCTCTTCACTCTCTTTTGAAGGTTCAACTTCCGCCACCTCCACAGAAGCATCCACAGGTGCATCAACTTCTGATGACTCATGCCCCTCATCGAGCGGTATTGTAACCAGGTCCGGTTCCTTTTTCGCGACAGGGGGCTCCGTGGCCAGAACCTGTTCCGGTGCTTTCATCCCAAGCAGTTCTTCCTGTGTCTCTATCATGGCGGAAATCCGGGAGAAAAGATATGCCTTTCTCTCCTCGAGCACCGCGATGTTCTTCGAAAGCTCCTGCGCCCTCTCAGCAGAACCCGCGATCAGTTTTTCCGCCTCGGCCTCAGCGATCCTTACTATCTGAGCGGCCTCTTCGTGAGCCTTCTGAAGTGCAAGTCCTGAAGATTCCTGCGCGGCAATGAGCGCTTTCTGCAGACTGTCTTCGATCGTTTTGTAACGTTCAACATCAAGATTCAACTGGTCGATCGTCCGGCGAAGGGTTTCGTTCTCCTTGATCGCCGATTCTAGTTCGTCGGCAACCTTTTCGAGGAAGTCGTTCACCTCCCGGGTATCGAACCCTCTGACCGATTTCGAAAATTCCTGTCGCTTGATGTTAACGGGTGACAGTTTCATATCAATTCCTCTCACCAAAAATGGCAGTACCGATCCTTAAAAATGTTGAACCCTCTTCGATGGCAACGGCGTAGTCACCCGTCATCCCCATCGAAAGTTCTTTTACCGAAGTGTGGCCCGATCTGTTAAGCTCGTCCCTCAATTGCCGGGTGCGCACGAACGCGTCTCTTATAATAGTAATGTCATCAACGAAAGGAGCCATCGTCATCAGTCCTACGACCTCGATATTACCCATACCGGCAGCACTCTCCGCGAGGGAGAACACTTCATCCCTGTTGCTGCCTGATTTTGTGCTTTCGAATGAGGATTTGAACTCGAAAAAGATCTTCTGAACAACGCCTTTTTTTCCGGCCTGTTTATTGATCTCTTCCAGTATCTTGAAGGAATCGACTGAATGGATGTAATGTGCGTTACCGGCCACATATTTCACTTTATTGGTCTGAAGTGTACCGATGAAATGCCATGTTATGCCGCGTTCTGTGAGGAGGGCGTGCTTATCCCTGAACTCCTGAGCGTAGTTCTCACCGAAGTGGGTCTGCCCCGCGGCGAGTGCCTGTTCTATCCGGTCGGCACCGAAAAGCTTGCTTACTGCCACCAGGGTCACTGAATCTTCACCGCGTCCCGCTGCTGAGCAACGCGCGGCGATCAGCTCTTTCAGATAGTTTAAGTTTTCTTTAATCATAATTAATAAGACCGCTAAATTAGAACTTTATCGGGAATTAATCAATTGTTTTTCGGAAGGAATTTCATGGCCAGGTGAGGATTTAAAACGACAAAAGCGGGACAAGCCCGCTTTCGCCATCTAACAAAAAGAATC
>RHKR01000397.1 GCA_008363265.1 Chlorobiota bacterium | reverse complement strand
TCCATAACCGGGGTATAAAACTCGGACTTGAGAAAACTTTTGAATTTCTTAAGAAACTTGGGGACCCTCACAAGGATTTGAAATGCTTCCACATTGCCGGTTCAAACGGAAAGGGGAGTACTTCATCTTTCATCGCGAGTATTCTTACTGAAGCGGGATACAAAACCGGGCTTTACACATCTCCCCATTTTATCCGTTTCAATGAGCGTATAAGGATCAATGGGCAACCGGTCCCCGACAAATATATTGTTCAATTCATGCAGGAAAATGAAAAAGAGATCACGAACGCCGGTCTGACCTTTTTCGAAGTGACCACGTGCATGGCTTTCAAATATTTCCGGGATCAAGAGGTTGATTTTGCGGTGATCGAAACCGGCCTTGGCGGCACTTACGATTCTACAAATGTGATCGATCCTCTCGCCTCGATTATCACTTCCATATCTCTTGAGCACACAAACATTCTTGGTGATTCCCTTGAATTGATCGCTGAAGCGAAAGGCGGAATAATAAAAGCGGGACGTCCTGTATTTCTTGGGCTTCTTCCCGGGGTGGCGCGTGGACGCCTGATGCAGATCGCTGCTGAGAAGGGTTCAAAGTGTTATTTCCTTGAAGAGTACGTCAACAGACGGGGGGATTCCATCGAGTTTTATTCCAGTGAGTTGTATTTTGACGATCTAACAACACCATTGCGGGGAAATTACCAGCAACTCAATGCTTCACTTGCGATATTGGCTCTGAATAAAGTACTCCGTTTCTCAGATAATGGTAAAATATTAAAGGGGATTAGAAACGTCATATCGAACAGTGGAATCCAGGGTCGATTTGAGAAAGTTTACAATAAACCTGCGATATTTCTTGATTCCGCCCACAATGTTGAAGGTATAATCTCGTTTCTCAGGGAATTCGTGAAAGAAAAGAAGAAACACAGAAAGAACTATCTGCTGTTTTCTTCTCTAAATGACAAATCAACAGAACAGATGTTGATCGAGAGCAGCAGCCACTTCGATCTGATCTATCTGTTTGAACTTGAGGGAAACGACAGGGCTGCAAAAATCGATGATCTCGCTGGGCTCGCGGAAAAGAACTTGATCAAGTATCAAAAAGTGACTGATATTAAGTCATTTATAAGGAAGTTTATGGGCGCAGCTGAGGATGAGTGCCTTGTCGTGTACGGTAGCATGTATCTGGTGGCAGAAGTAAAAAAAGTCTTTGAAAAAAATATTACAGTAACATCGTTTAAAGTTTAACATAAAGGTAATTACATGGACATTTCAGAACTGAAATCAAAAAAGATCGTGGAACTGAATGAGATCGCGAAAGAATTGAAGATCGAAGGATGGTTTAACCTTCTCGAAAGGTGTATTGGAAGTGCTGCCCGATGGTTATGGGTTCCTCCGTTCCTCGGCCTACAACTATCTTCCTTCCCCCGACGATATCTACATTTCACCCTCACAGATCAAAAAATTCTTCCTAAGAACAGGTGATTTTGTAAGCGGACAGGTCAGACCGCCCAAGGAAGGGGAAAGATTTTTCGCACTCTTAAGGGTTGAAGCAGTAAACGGAATGGATCCGGCTGAGATCAGGGAGAGGACTCTTTTCGATAACCTGATACCGGTCTATCCCACGAAAAAACTGATCCTTGAATCCGCCCCGGGTGAATATTCGATGCGTATAATGGATATGCTTACACCGATCGGTAAGGGACAGAGAGGTCTTATAGTTTCTCCTCCCAAGAGCGGTAAAACGATCCTGCTGCAGAAGATCGCCAATTCAATCACGAGGAATCATCCGGAAGTAAAACTCATTATCCTTCTTATCGATGAACGTCCTGAGGAAGTTACCGATATGGAGCGGAGCGTGAATGCGGAAGTGGTAAGTTCAACATTCGATGAGCCTGCAGAGCGCCATGTACAGGTAGCAGATATGGTTATCGAAAAGGCCAAAAGACTGGTTGAAGCAAAACATGATGTGGTTATCCTGCTTGACTCGATCACCCGTCTCGGCAGGGCGCACAACCTGGTCGTACCGCACTCAGGGAAGATACTTTCCGGAGGTCTCGATTCGAACGCTCTCCACAAACCAAAAAGATTCTTCGGTGCAGCGAGAAACACCGAGGATGGTGGTTCGCTTACGATCATCGCTACTGCCCTGATCGATACAGGTTCGAGAATGGACGATGTTATCTTTGAGGAGTTCAAAGGGACCGGCAACATGGAAATTGTTCTTGACCGTGATCTCAGCGACAGAAGAATATTCCCGGCGATCGACATCAACCGTTCGGGTACCCGTCGCGAAGAAATTCTCCTTAAAGAGGAAGAACTGCAGAGGATTTACATTCTCAGAAAATATCTCAGTGACTTTACACCTGTTGAGGCGATGGAAGAACTGCTTGATAAAATGAGAGGCACCAGGAATAACAAAGAATTCCTCACAATGATGAATTCCTGATGCGGAATAGAATGACAGGTGTTGTCACCTGTGGTGATATCAACGGAATAGGTCCTGAGATCGCGGTAAAAGCGATCGACAGGATGCTGGGGGCCAAAGACCTCAACTACGTACTCGTTATTCCCGGGAATGTGTTTTCAGAAATATCACAAAAAACCGGTATCGATCTCAGCAAGGAAACGCGAGTGAAGATTCACGATATCGGTGATTTCAAAATTGAGCCGGGTGATCCAACCGGTGAGTCGGGAATTGCCGCTTTCAAAGCTTTGGAGGCTGCATTCGGACTGGTTGAAAAGAACGACAGGTCTTTTCTTGTTACCGCACCCATTTCAAAATACGCATTCAAACTCGCGGGTGTTAATTTCCCGGGTCATACCGAACTACTTGCTAAATGGGCCGGGGCGGATGAGTTTGTAATGATGTTCCTTTCGGAACAGTTCAAGTGTGCGTTGGCTACAATTCATGTGCCGCTGCATGAAGTGAGTGGATTGGTCACCAAGGACCTTCTGCGGACATGTCTTAAGACCGTTACCAATTCTTTGAAGATCGATTTCAGTCTGCATCAGCCACGGATAGCACTATTGGGTCTGAATCCGCATGCGGGAGAAAACGGTGTGATCGGAGACGAAGAGATAAACGTAATCAAGCCCGCGATTGATGAATTCAAAGGCACGGTTGAGGGACCTTTTCCACCTGATGCCTTTTTCGCCAGAAAGCAGCATCTCACCTTTGATATTTTTGTCGCGCTCTATCACGACCAGGGGCTGATCCCCTTCAAGTTGCTGACAGCAGGTTCAGGTGTTAACTACACCGCGGGTCTGAACATCATCAGGACCTCTCCCGATCATGGTACGGCTTACGATATCGCGTGGCAGAACAGGGCTGATTTTACGTCGATGATAGAAGCTATCGACTGGGGGCACAGGGTATGCTCCAACCGGCGTTTGATCTATGGCAGGTGACAATTACAGCAGATTATCCCTGATCTACAACGATCTGGTAAGGCATGTTGATTATCACGGCTGGGCGATCTATATCCTGAAATTGATCGAAAAATTCGATGTCAGAACCGGACGTGTACTGGAACTCGCTTCCGGCACCGGGAAACTTTTCCCCAGATTGGGATTTGTGAACGGCAGGGGAATCATGAGTGATCTTTCATTCAACATGCTTGACCAAGCCTCCTCTAAATATCCCAAAGTCTGCTGTGATATGACCAGAATACCCTTCAAAACCGGTTTCGACCTTGTGTTCTCATGCTTCGACAGTGTTAATCATCTCTCTGACACCGATCAATTGGCAGTCCATTTTCAAGAAGTAACCCGCGTTCTCACTCCCGGTGGCTGGTTTTTCTTCGACATGGTTACAGAGCGGAATTCGAGGGCCTACCTTTCCACCTACAGTAAAAAGCGAAAGGCGGGGACACTAAGTTACAGTCAGGCTTCGCAGTATGATGAAAACTCAAAAATTCACTATAACAAGTTCAAGATAACCGAAAGCGGTAAAGAACCTGTAGTTGAAGAGAACCGGGAATACATCTATAATGATGAGGAGATGGACCATATTCTTAGGAATTCAGGTCTGGAAATAGTTGCCAAATTTGACTCATTCACCTTTGATCCGGTAGAAGATGATTCTTACCGTATCCAATATATTACCAGGAAAAGAAATGATCCTTGAATTTAGTTCAGTTGATTTTTCATATTCCACACACAAAGTTCTCGATAAGACTGACTTTGGGGTCGAGCAGGGAGAGTTCGTTTATCTGGTGGGGAAGAGTGGTTGTGGTAAGTCGACCTTGCTTCAGATGTGCTATTTTAATCTCCTTCCTGACTCCGGTGAAGTTAAAGTTGCAGGATACTCATCGAAGGATGCATCTCCCAAATCCATTCCCGGACTCAGGCAGAAACTTGGAATAGTTTTCCAGGATTTTAAACTGCTTAGCGACCGCACGGTATATGAAAACCTTGCATACATCCTGGAGATAAACAATTACCCGTCAAAGAAAATAAGGAACAGGGTGGAGACCGTCCTTAAAGAACTTGGTATTCTACATCTTAAGAATGCCTACCCGAAAACCCTCTCCGGAGGTGAGCAGCAGAGAACTGCAATTGGCCGGGCGATAGTGAATGAGCCGCTGCTTGTGATCGCCGATGAACCAACCGGAAATCTGGATCCCCAAA
>RHKR01000396.1 GCA_008363265.1 Chlorobiota bacterium | reverse complement strand
AAGTTCCAGGTGATAGAGCACCAGGTTAAGAGTGTTGGCATCAAGAATATTCGAGTAGACCTTTGAAACCTTCGGTGAGGTCAGAATTTCCCTTGTGCCGTTCACATGATGGAAGTGTACAGTTATATTGTCGAAATAGCCTTCCGCGGTGTTGTAACCCGAGCCGGAGATGAAGTAGTATCTTCCGGCTTCGCCTGTTCCGGTTATAAGTATGGGTTTTACCGCGGGAAGACCCCTAAAAACCTCTGTCTCTCCTGAGTTGAGATCATGGACATAAATCTGTCGCCCATTGCCGTCATCACCGATCAGTGGGATGCTTCCCTCCCCGATGATCTTGTAATCAGGCTCCTCTTCACCGCAGGAAGAGAATACAAGGGCTACGGCAGGTATCAATAAAAGTGGTATTAATTTTCGCATCGGGTCCCGGGAAAATTTGAGATCTGAAGTGTAAAAATGGTTATTGGAAAAGTAAATTTAATAAAAACCCGTCATCCGCGCGGGTGGAACCTGTTAACCACATCCCTGATATATGAGATATCGATGTGCGTGTAAATCTGAGTAACTGAGATATCGGTATGACCCAGCATCTCCTGAACGGCCCTGATGTTTGCCCCCCCTTCGATCAGATGAGTGGCAAAGGAATGTCTGAAAATATGAGGGTAAACGCGCTTGTTTATCCCGGCCAGTCCGGCGTATTCCTTAATCATCATCCAGACAGCAACACGCGAAAGCCCCCCTCCCCGCTTGGTGTTCAGAAAGAGTACGGGTCCGCTTGAAGGTTTAGCGATCAGTGGGCGGCTGTGAAGAAGATAGTCGTTTATTGCTTTAATGGCTGCTGAACCGATTGGTACGAACCGCTCCTTGCTTCCCTTGCCGAAAACCCTGATCATCTCCTCTTCAAAGAAAAGGTCGCTTTTTTTCATCCCCGTAAGTTCGGAGACCCTGATCCCGCAGGCGTATAAAACTTCTATTATCGCCCTGTCACGCAACCCCGCGGGAGTGGAAGTGTCTATCTTGTCTATTATGGCATCAATCTCTGACGGCGTCAGCACTTCAGGGAGTTTCCTGCTGAGTTTTGGCGGTTTTAGCCTTGCCACAGGACTTTTTTTAACATATTCTGAAACCACGAGGTACGAAAAAAAACCTTTAAGTGAAGAGTGGTACCTCGCGATCGAAGTGGCGTTCAAGCCGGCAGTCGAAAGTTGATTAAAAAAATCACGCGCATGGTCGACGGTGACTTCGGTCAGGTCGTTCACACCTTCGTCAGCCACGAAGCGGATGAAATTTCTAATGTCCCTGCTGTAGGCCTCAAGTGAGTTATCGGCAAGGTTCCTCTCGATCCGCAGTTCTGTCAGATAGTCGTTCAGGAACTGCTCGAGTGAAGTGGTGTTACTCACCTTTTTCCAGTTTTTCCTGCTCGGGGTATCTGATCCTGCTGTGCTTTGCGGTCATCAAAGTGCTGAAGAACACCTTCTTTATCTCCTCCACCTCGGAGAGAGTGATCGGTGAGTCATCAAGCTCCTTCTCCTGAAGTGTCTGATTGATCAGATTATTGATCAGGTTCTCGAGGGTTTGCGGCTCGGGTGTGGTTATGCTTCTTGAAGCTGACTCACACTTGTCGGCGAGCATCATGATCGCCTGTTCACGGGTATGCGGTTTGGGACCGGCATAGCGGAATTCATCTTTGTTAACCTTCTCCCTCCCGTATCTCTGAACAGCCTTGTCGTAGAAAACTCTTATGACGCCTGTTCCGTGATGTGTCGGGATGAACTCAATTATCTCCATTGGGAGGTTATGCCTCTTCCCAAGATCGATGCCCATTGTAACGTGGTCTTTTATCACCTTCACGCTCATCTCGGGTGTGAGTTCATTATGCAGGTTCTGCCCTGGCATCTGGTTCTCGATGAAATAGTATGGAGAGATCATCTTGCCGATATCATGGTAGAGTGCTCCAACTTTTACAAGAAGTGTATCCGCGCCTATCTTCTCGGCGGCTGCTTCTGCTAATCTGGCTACCGACTGTGAGTGGTAGAATGTACCTGATGCCGACTGATACATCTCCTTCAGCAATGGGTGATCGGTGTTCGAAAGCTCAACCAGGGTAAGATCGGTCGTTATCTTGAACGTTTTCTCGAAAAACCTTAAAAGAGTGTAAGTGATCATCGGGCTTACTACCGCGTTGATACCCGAGTAGGAAATATCGCGTATCAATTTCGACCAACTGCTCAGACTCTCGAAGGAAAGAAATACATTCCCGACAAAATAGCCGGCAAAGATAAAGATCATTCCACGGTAGATCTGCTGCCTGTTCTTGATATCCCTGACAGAGTAAACACCAAGAGAGCCCGCGACTATGTTTAGCACCATCAGTGAATAGTCGTTCCCGCGCAGACCGGCCGCGATCAGAGATGCCACGAGTGTCGTGTAAAGCCCCACCCTCGAGTCGAACATGATGGTGGTCAGCAGGGAGATCGCAGGAATTATGATCAGCAATTGTGCTGAGCCCCCGATATTAACAACATTGAGATAGTAAGTGAGATATGAAATCGCGAAAAACAGAAGCGAGAAGATCGTCAGCTTCACATTATCTTCAAATATGGTCTTGCGGAAGTTGAACAGGAATGCGCCGAGCAGACCCAGTAAAACCGCTATATGGAGTACCTTGCCGAAAAACTGACGGGAGTATTCGATTATGCCGAGATCCTCTGACTTTGCCGACTTAAAAGAGTCGAGCTTCTCTTTAACATCAGGAGTGATCCTCTCATGTTTACCGATGATCTTCTCATTCAGAACAACTATTCCGGAATTCCTGCTGACCTTGTCGCGGGCGATCTCGATCTCTTCTTTCGTGAGTTCCTCGCTGTAAACCAAGTTGGGAATAAAAAGGGTCTGAGCGATCTCGGTCAGCACGGCCACTTCAACCGAATCAGTAAATTCCTGTCCGATCGACGCGGCGATCAGGGAGCGCGCTCCAGTGTAATCGAGAAAGTCAAGTTTGCTTCTTTTCTCCTGAAAACTTCCTCTTCTCACCGAAACAGTGTCCTTCGGAATCTGGGCATAGTCGAGACTGAGCGCTCCCCTCTTCCCTGTGACCAAAAGAACTTCCCGTACTTTCTCAAGCTTTCCAAGGATATCAGAAAGTTTATTACCGGTGGAATCAGCAAATTTTAGAAGATAATTCCGGGCAGGATCAGAGAATCTGACAAGATTGAGGTCGGAATCAAACTGGGAGGGGCTGATAACTGCCCTTTCAAGAGCCTTCCTGAGCGATCTGACCGTGTCGGTGATAAGACTGTCGGAGGGCAGAGTT
>RHKR01000395.1 GCA_008363265.1 Chlorobiota bacterium | reverse complement strand
TCGTATCTGTTCAAGCGTAAGTTCTCTGATGATCTGGTCACCATCACCGAAAGTCTTTAGATCAGAATTATTCAGTACGTAAGAACCTATCAAATTCAGGATACTTCCGTTCTTCTGGAAAACTTCTTCGCGCTCCTTAATGAAAATTTCCTTCGACTTGTTTACAGTCATTTGATCCGGATCATATGTCCGGAGCGTATCGATGAGGCTGGTGACGCGGTTAACCAGTTCGTCTCTTCTGTCAGGATCACAGTTGAAGTAGACAGAGTAACTGTATTCCGGCACAGGATACTTAACATAATTTACAGATGCGGAGATCGAATAACTTCCTCCGAGCTCCTCTCTGATAACTTCATTCAACCTGATATCCAGTATCTTTTGAAGCATGTTCAGTACAATTATTTCACTCCTGCTCCAATCGAAACCTCCGGAATAGCTCAAATAAACCGTGGCCTTTTTCTCGATTCCTTTTTTAATTTCTTTCACAACCGGACCGGGATTATATCTCACTCCCCTGTCAACCCAATTTTCACTCGCGGTTCGTGGTTGTGATGCAATGTACTTCTTCAACAAATCTTTGATGGTAGCATCATCATAATTTCCAACAATTATAAAGGTAAAATCTGAAGCTGATCTGAACCGGTTACGGAAGATTTCGAAAGCCTTAACAGGATCAAGTTTCGAGAGTTGTCCGATACTCATAGGGGTCATCCTGGGATGACCATTGTACATTGCGACGACCAATGAGTCATAAAATACGCTCTCGGGGCTCATCCCATCATTTATAAGGTAGTTCCTGAGTTTTTCGAGATAACCTGCCACAGCAATGCTATCGTACCTTGGTGCAGTAAAAACAAGATAGATAAGTCGAAACATGTCTTCAATATCCTTGACAGAGCTGCTACCAGAAACAGATTCCGAAATACCGCTGATGTCAGTGCCGATTGACACCATTTTACCGGACAGTTTTTTCGATATTGCCGGGAGATCAAACGCGCCGATTCCCGATTCCTCGGCAATATCAGTGGCGTACTTTGCGGATATCAGATCCTTGTCATCCACGAGAGAAAGCCCCCCTGGACTGAATCCGTATAAAAGTATTTCATCCTGTTGAAGGGCGGTTTTTTTAAGATATACCGTGGCTCCATTTCCAAGGATCAGTTTCTTTACATCAAAGGCCCCAACTTCTTCTTCAGAGACGATCTCTCCGGGTTCGGGCTCAACAGCAAGCAGAGGAACATCGGTCTCTTCAGCCGGTTTGTTGAGAATGTCTGATTTTTTTACCTCTTCGAACATTCTGTCCAGCACTACTTCCTCAGGGTTCCTGATACCCTCTTTCTGCGGATAAGATATGAGCACTACGAGATTTGTATCCGAAACCAGTTCAGATGCAATTTTATTCACCTCATTCAATGATATTCCCGGGAGAACCTGATGAAAAATAGTGTATCCCATTGGGACATCAGTGTAAACCGCATCGTTAATGAACTGATCCAGAAGAGCATATGCTATATTTTCAGAATACTGATTGTTCTGCTCCTTCAGATAATTATCCATCTGGGCACTCAATGATGCGACAGCTCTCTCGAACTCAGGCTGTGTAAATCCGAAACGCTTCATTTTTTCACCGGCGAAGAGGAGTGAATGGAACGTAGAGTCGATCATTTCCTCTTTGGAAGTAGCGTATAAGACGAACCCGCCTTTGTCATAAGAGAGTGTCGTGGAGTAGCCTCCGGCATTAAGAAATGGCGCTGTGGGAGTCTTGGAGAGGTCGAACATTCTTTCATTCAACATCAGACCGATGACCTGATGGATTATCCCCATTCTGTAATCAGGAATGGTATTGGCCTTGAGCACGGGTCTCTTATGAACGATCACCACATTACTGGTGGTCACTTCGGGGTCGGCGACGATCGAGTATTTTCGTTCACTGTGATCAGGAACTTCATAGATTGTTCTTTTAAGTTTTTCCTCTGAGCCGGGAATCTGCTCAAAATATTTTTTAATGTAACTTTCAGCCTGTGAAGGCTCAATATCGCCAACAGCGACCACAGCCATTAATTCCGGTTTGTACCAGCTGTTGTAGTACTCCTTCAGGGTGTTATGTTTGAAATTTTTTATAACTTCATCGACTCCGATGGGGAGGCGTTCTGCGAATCGTGAATTGTGGAACAAAACCGGGAATTGCTTATCCCTTATCCTTCCTGTGGCACCTTTCCCCATCCGCATCTCCTCAAGTACCACTCCCCTCTCCTTCTCGATCTCAAGCGAGTCAAAAGTGGCGTTGTGAGCCCAGTCAGCGAGGATCAGAAAAGCAGAATCCAATGTCCCAGGTTTATCAGTGGGTACGGTAAGCATATAAACAGTTTCTTCGGTTGAGGTGTAGGCATTAATCTCAGGCCCGAATTTCATGCCGAGCAGCTCGAGAAAATCAACAACCCTGTTACCGGGGAAGTTTTTGGTCCCATTGAACAGCATGTGCTCCGTGAAGTGGGCCAAACCACGCTGATCATCCCTCTCATTAAGTGAACCGGAAAGGACCGCGAGACGCAGTTCAACCTTCTTTTCGGGTAACTTGTTCGGAAGTATAAAGTACTTGAGTCCATTCCCGAGTTGTCCCTGTACGACTGAACGGTGAGCGGGAACTGAATCGGAGACAGCTTGAGGAGAAGCAGAAAAGATTAAAAGAAGTGAAATTATCGCGATAATCTTGATCTTCATGCAATTGCCTTATGTGATCGAACGTTATAAAATTACTTTTAACTTATGAGGAGAGAGAAAGAGACTCAGCCCCGTAACAAGTTTATCAGACACTTCCCCATCCAGGTGAATGTATGCCGGCTCTGTCAGGGAGATCGTATAATTGTTTGATTTGAAGTAGGTAACTTCATTTATTCCGAGGTGTTTGCCTGTAATGGCCTTGGGCAGGTTTACGAGTATTTTTCCAAACGGCATGTGCTCGACAATGCAGATATCTGCGAGACTATCGTTGGAATCAGCCCTGGGGGTCAGTTTGAATCCCCCTCCCGAGTATGCTCCATTACCTGTGGTTATGAACATGGTGCTGCCTGACTGCCTTATCTCTCCGTTCACACTAACAGAATATCCAACGGGCTTGTAATGAACCAATGCCTGAACAAGTGAAATAACATAAACGGATAAGCCGCTTAGGAATTTCTTTTTCTGCTTCAGATATCCGACGTACGCATCGAACCCGACTCCCGAAGTATTTATGAACTTCTTACGATAGGTTTCTCCATCGGCTGTTTCTATCTTCAGTTCCCAGACATCCAGTAATATTCTCTCAGTTGCGGCAATTG
>RHKR01000394.1 GCA_008363265.1 Chlorobiota bacterium | reverse complement strand
CACAGAGCTCACAGAGGAGGGGTTTAGAGACTGCGCACTATTCTCTCAGATTCTCTTCATAAAAACTTCTCTGTTCCGCCGCGGCGGACTCTGTGTTCTCTGTGGTTTTACACACCCTTCGATTAAGACCCCCCTCTGTGCTCTCTGTGCGCTCGGTGGTGAAATTTACAAAAAAGTGAAAAAAATATTTCTTCACCTATTGACTGTGAAACGGATTTTCCGTAATTTGTAAGAAACATTACAATCTTTCCCCAAAGTGAAAAAATGATTACGATTGACAAAAAGCGACTTATAGAAATCTTCACTCAGCTCGTTCAGGTCGACGCGCTCTCACAGAATGAAAAACCTGTTGCAGACTTTGTGCGGGAGTTCCTGAAGGGTAAAAGTGTTACCATACACGAAGACAACAGCAAGAAAGCCACCGGCAGCAACACGGGAAATATTATTGTCAAACGCGGTACCGGCGGCAAATTCATGCTCACAGCACACATGGATACTGCCAGAACCACCAAAGACATTAAGGTGGTGATCGACGAAGCAATGGGGAAGATTGCAACCGATGGCAAAACGATCCTCGGCGCGGATAACCGCCAGGGGATGGCAACAATTCTCTACCTCCTCGAGCTTGCCGAAGGCAACCCCGGGATCGATGATTTCACAGCGGTCTTCTTCACATGCGAGGAAACAACACTCGGCGGTTCGAAGAACCTTGAAGTGCCGAAGTGGGTGGAAGCGGGGCTGGTTTTCGATTCATCACACCTGCCGGGTAAATTCGTTTACAGGGCACCCGGATCGAAAACATTTACAATTGAAATTTTCGGAAAAGCATCCCATTCAGGAATATCGCCTGAGAAGGGTATCAACTCCATCGCTATCGCGGCAGCTGCCATCGCGCAACTGAAACAGGGCCGCCTCGATGAAAACACAACGATGAACATTGGAATAATTCAAGGCGGTACGGCAACCAATGTGGTTCCTGAGCACATTAAAGTGGTTGGCGAAGTAAGATCGTTCAACCCCGACCGCCTCGATGAAGAACTCGAACGGGTTCTCGACACATTCGGGACAGAAGTGTTCAATGCCGGTGCTACGATAAAAACCGACATTTACGACGACTTTACACCGTATGAACTTACGCCCGATCACCTCGCGTATCAGTTGATCTATAAAGCGATCGAAGAAACGGGCATGACACCACAACCCGTGATATCATTCGGCGGAAGCGACGCCAACTCGCTCAACGGTCTCGGCGTGCCATCGGTTAACATCGGCATCGGTGCTCAGAACCCTCATGCCAACGACGAATTTGTAATGATCGACGACTTCATTGCAGCAGCTAACATCGGCTTAAATATTGTGAGAAAAAAATGAAAAAACTTCTCTTCCTTATCGTTGCTTTAGCGTTGCCGTTATTGGCACAGCCCAAAGGAAAACTCTTCATAATCGGCGGAGGCTCCAGGCCCCCCTACATGATGGAGAAGTTCATCGAATTGGCGGGTGGATATGATTCAAAGATCATAATAATCCCCAACGCCAGCTCGGTTCCCCGTAGCGAAGTGTGGGATCACGCCACCGAGTTCGCCAAAATGGGATGCAAAAATGTTAAAGCGCTATACTTCACAAAGGAAGAGGCCGACAGTCCTGAAAACCTGAAGGAAGTGGAGGGCGCCAAGGCGATCTTCTTCTCCGGCGGTGACCAGGTGAAACTTAAAAATGAAGTTGGCGACGGAAAACTGTTTAATAAGATCAAAGATATCTATGAGAATGGCGGAATTGTCGGCGGCACTTCAGCAGGTGCGGCGATAATGAGCAAGGTGATGATAACAGGTGAAGAGTTGATAGTAAAAGACTCTGAATATGTATTCTTCACGGTTACGGCTAATAATGTTGAAACGAAGGAAGGCTTCGGCTTTCTTACAGATGTGATTATAGATCAGCACTTCCTGGTTAGAAAACGCCAGAACAGGCTGATCGCCGCTACACTCGAGCACAATCTTCCCGGAATCGGCATCGACGAAGCAACCGCGATCGTCGTCGAAGAGGGAAGATACTTCACCGTGCTGGGTGAAAGTGGCGTTTTAATAATAAACCCTTTAACAGGGAAGCGACTAAAAGATCATAACGGCCTCGTTTCGGGGAGGGACATCACAATGCACCTTCTTATGAACGGCGACCGGTATGATATGAAGACGAATACAATATTATACGATCAACATTAATCATTGGAGTACACCATGAAAAAATCCTTACTCATTGCCGCCCTTTTCCTTGGGTTGCTGGCATCCGACGCGTTCGCCCAGGCGATCTTCAATTCGGGTAAAATTGAAGTCACCCTTCGCTCTTACGGCCGCGTCCGTATCGGTATGATGGTCGGCGGCACCGCTGTCCGTCAGCTCGACAGATCTTCACTTCTCTATTACATGGGTGACACCACCGTGTACGACTACCTCGAAGATACAGACGATATGATATCCCCCGATACCGTTTCCAACCCGACTTGGGGTGATGTGGAGCTTGCCTCCAGAGTTAACTCTTCATATGTTCCCAAGCCACCTTCTCTCGAAGAAGCAATCCACATTTACGGCTGGAACAACAAAGGCTACGCTATCGCGAAATTCACCGTAAAAAGCCTTGAAGCCAACGCTTATCAGGGAAGATTTGGTATGGAATTCATTCCACAGGTTGAAGGTGCTTACGGAAATGAAGTAATGACCTACAACCCTGCAAAACAACTCTTCAGCTTCTACAAAACCAACTATGTAGGTGCCAAGATCCTCAATTGGAATGTTAACTCCGCTCACAACTTCGAGTGGTTCGATGGATACCAGACCGATTCACTCCTCTCAAAATGGATGACCGACGGTCAGTTCGAGAACTACCACTGGGCAGGTCTTGATGGCGGCGCGGCAGTGTTCGGCACACAGCCAATCACGACCAACCCCGGCGATTCAGTTGTACTTTACATGGCTTATGCCGTTGGTCTCGATTCAGTTGAAATGAACGCCAATATCGACTCAGCCACGGCGAAATATCAGCAACTCACTGGCATCCTCGATGAAACTCCTGTTGCTCAGATAAAAGATTTCAATCTCTATCAGAACTATCCAAACCCTTTCAACCCTTCAACTCAGATAACCTTCGATGTTCCACAGGCCACCAATGTTAACCTCGCGATCTATGATCTCCTCGGAAACAAAGTTGCCGAACTCGTGAACGGATATCAGAACGCGGGAAGACAGACTGTAAGTTTCGACGCCTCGAAGCTCTCCAGCGGTGTTTATTTCTACACCCTCAGGGCAGGCGCCACCGTTATTACGAAT
>RHKR01000393.1 GCA_008363265.1 Chlorobiota bacterium | reverse complement strand
TTGAACTTCTCTTTTTCCACTTTAAAGTGTTGAAACTGATTTTCCGGTTCGGGAGCTTTTTTAATAAAACCTACAATAGCAGCCAGTACAACTGCCTCTTCGAATACAGGATAGTCGTTGAAATCAAGATAATGGGTTAATGTAGCGTTCCGGGCAAGAAACCCTCGCAGGGTTTTACCGTAACGGGTTCTGGAAAATTTGTTGGCCACAATAAATTGAAAGACGCCATCCCTTTTCAGTATATCGAATCCAAGTTCTATAAAATAGGTGAGAAGATCGGCTGTCCCCTCATAGACGCTGTAATTCTCTTTAAGATACTCCTTGATATCCGTAAGCATTTCTTGCCGGATATAGGGGGGATTCCCGATCACAACATCAAAACCCACGAAGGAGCCATCATCATCCAACACCTCCGGGAACTCAAACCTCCATTCGAATGAGTTACCATATAGTGTTTTCATCTTCAGCTCATATTTCCTTTGAAGGGCATCCTTTTCCTCTATCAACTGCTGATGCCTTATCGCCCATGCCCTTCTGTCCTCTTCTTCATATAACAAGGGAGGAGTAAGGAGTTCCTCTTCTTTCTGTTTTAGAGCGACATAATCTTTATCGTTGGGATTCACCATCTCTCTGAACCGGGTTTTCAGATCGGCAATATTCCTCTCGATCTCTCTTTTAACCGTTTTGTCGTGCACAGATTTGTAGAGAATCACCTGCTCTTTATACTTTTCAATCGCATACCTGAGTTTGTCACGATACGCAGGATTCTTCTTCTCATAATTGTCGTTAATGGAGAATCTTGCGACAAGAGAATTACCGGTTTTAATATTAATATCGATATTCGGCAGGGTCTCCAGATATTTGAATCCGCTTTCCTGAGTGTAATACGCGCTTTTCAGAAGTTCAATCCACAGTCGGAGCCGGCAGATCATCACCGATTTAGGATTGATATCCACTCCGAAAAGTGAGTTTTCAATTATCGTCTGCTTTTCATGGAAGAGAGCCTCCTGCACCCTTTGGCTCTCCTTGTTCCGGTAGTTATAAGTAAAGATCTCATTTTCGTACGAGATTATTAACTCATCGTTTTCAACGACAATTTCATAGCCCCTGAGTATTTTCCCCTCCTTGTCGCACAAGATATTCAACACGCTCTTTACAGAGATCAATTCATTTAAGACTGATACGAGCAGGTGGCCCGAACCAACGGCAGGGTCGCAGATACGCATACTACGAAACACTTCATTGGCTTCCGGAATCGGGATCCGGTTAACGGAATTGTACAGTTCATTGAAATCAGTACATCCCCATCCATATTGCGCGTTGAATTTATTAAGCACCGCTTGCCTGACAGCCTCGCGGCTCATATACATCGTGCAAAATCCGGGGGTAAAGATCGAGCCTTCTTTGTAGCCATTCAATTTTTCGAATATCAGCCCAAGTACGGATGAGTTGATGATCGTTTTGCTCGACTCCTGAATTAAGTTCTTGCTCTCGCTCGAAAAATCATAAGCATCCAGGAATTTGAACAGGTATTCAAGAACATTCAGTGTGCCCGTAAGTTTTGATCCATCCGGGTTTTTCAAGACCGTTTTACCATGCAGAGGTAAAGAGAATCTATCTTTCAGTTCGGCGATTGTGATTGTCGAGCGTTCGAGATCAGTTTCCTCAAAAAGAGAGCTGTTCAGGTAAGGGATATTGTGATATTTTTCATTGATCCCCTGACTTCGCTGATCATACTTGACTGCCAAAACTTCAAAAAAAAGTTCGTTTAACTCGTCAAAATCCCTGATCCTGGTTTCATTCAGGAAACGGTAATCGTCATTGTTGTTATGGTAACTGACAAGCTGACCTTCGAGAAGTTTTAGAAACAGCACCCTGTTCAGCCATGTGATACATAGCTCGAGTGCTACACTAAAGTACTGATCTTCAATCGTCGCGCCATATTGTTCAGGATTATGAATAAGTGAAAGCCGGTTCCTGACCTTAAGAATATTAATTGTGTTTTCCAGTAAACTACCATCACAACGATATCCTTCGCCGACTCTGTCGATTATCTTTTTGGTGTTATCTTTTCTTTCTTCAAGACCAAGTATGTGTAACAGTTCAAAATAGAAATCCTTGTTAAGAATGTTGCTGTCGTTAGCGTACGGTTGTTTAAGAAGATGTTGTGGGGAGAGGAGTTTGAGTAGCATTGCCAGTTCCTCATCCGTGGTTGATGAATCCAGATAATCTTTCAACTCGATATGAACAGCGGTCAAACTCTCGATCTCGTTTTCTAAAAATGGTCTGGCAAGTTCCGAATAAAACCAATCTGTCTGCGGCACTCCCAACAATCCATCTGCCCACTCTTTGTACTTCTTGAAGAATGTCTTGTTCTTGAAGAACAGCTTCTCAAATTGAACAGCATCGAAAATGTACCACTCGTGTACATTAGTGGCGATGACATGTTTGATCTCAAAATTATCATTCTTACACCTCTCCTCCATATAGTAAAGAATCAACTCGTGAAGCGCTTTGCTATTTGGCTTGCCGGCAGTGATCATTTCGGATCTATTTGATTGTCGCTTTACCTCGATCAGAACTCCCGGGTTGGCTTTTATATTCCTCCCGTGATAAATTACGAGATCGATTCTCCCTTTAGTATTTATCTCATATATGTCACGATAGAGAGAATGCTTCAGCAGATCAGAGAGTATATTCTTTTGGTTTTCTTCTGATTCTGACTCATCAAGCCTCGAGTAAAGCAGGGAAAGCTGCGCTTTGAAGAGTTCAAATTGTTTCTTTTGAATACCTGTTTTCAGGTATGCTTTGTTTATCGCTTTTTCGGGAGAGAGGGTTAAGAGTTGCATTGGTAGAGGACTGTTATTTCGCCGGTATTAATATCAAGATTTAAAAATTTGTTTTTTAGAAATTAACGCTTTTTAATGATTTAATTGCAATAATTTCTTAAGTTACTCGCGACCAATTAAAAACTTGTTCAAGGAGTTAACAATGAAGAAGTTGTTACTGTGTTCGTTCATGGTTCTGGTCCTGTTTAATATTGATTCCAGTGCCGGTTCCAAAGGCCCAACCTGGACCACGGTGACCGAATCCATCCTGAATGTGATGGATGACGGGAAGTGGTATCCAAAGGATGTCTGGAACATTAAAGGTATGCAAAGCGGGGAAGAGTTAAGAACTACCATAAAAGATGCAAATGGTAAGATATTCGCTGATGCCACATGGCAATTCACAGCGAACTACGACGGTGATTGGGCAAAAGTAACAGGTTGCCTGAAATTCTCACCCAAAGGTCACCCATCCAGTGATTACCCCAACCTC
>RHKR01000003.1 GCA_008363265.1 Chlorobiota bacterium | reverse complement strand
CTGATAGTGCACCCCAAAAGACCCACCGCGACCCTGACTGAATTAAAACCTGAAATAATTTAATTTTCTGATGGAAATTTAACGGCAGGGGGTTAACAAAAGGGTTAATAACCGATTAATGACCGAAATTAATTTGTATTTTTTCGTAATTAATCAGTATTAATCGACATTATTTTGCGATTTTCGATATTTTCAGGCGTTAATCCTTCAGAATCGACTTAATCGTCCCGGAATACTCCTTACCTGAATATTGTTTGTATTCTTCCAAAAAAGTGTTCCAGACTTCATCAACGAGGGTGTGTCGCCCGAGATAGTAGAGGGATTTTATTCTGTACTGGTAGGCCTGATCGTTGGCGGGTTCGAAAAGATCAACGAGACGGGCGGTTTCTTCACAGCTGTTGTAGTCTTCCTTCTTATAAAGATACTCACATCTCAGCAGAAGTATCTCCACGATGCGGCCCGCGATCCTGAATCTTTCCTCTTCGATCCACTGACTGCTGAGCCCCTGAAACAGTGTGCCGCGCCGGATGATGGATATAAACTTTTCAATCAGGTGATCGATCTCGATCTTCGCCTTCACGTTGAAGATTGAAAGAAGGGAACCGAACACTTTCATCTCATTAAAGACAGCCGGATCAAGGTGAAGCGTTATCCTCTCACCGTTGGTCTCGATGCTGCTCGAGCCGAGTTTCTCGATCGTCTTTCTTACCTTTGAATTTGTGACATTCCGGTTGTTCTTGATCTTCTCTTTTTCAAAACCGGGCCAGAGTTTTCCGTCAAGTTTTTTAACCTGTACCGAATCATTCTCATCCACACTGGTAAAGTAGACGACAGCGCAGAGGAACTCCTGCGCCTTTGGGGGGAGTTCGAAATGGAGGTCTTTCCCAGCGGCATCATAAATTTTCAACCCGCCGAAAACCGAGATCATATTCCTCGTTGCAGTATCTGCGTTCGGATCAACCACGGCAGAAGCCCGGGCCTTGGGTTGAACAGCCGGCTTTTTGTGTCTCTTCGAGATAATAAGCCAGATCATTCCGGGAACCACGAGTAAAAGTATGACCGATCCGGCAATGACCAGAATGCTAAACTCTTTATCAGCAGCATAAACCGGCATCGCCGCCACAAGTCTTGTGTATTCCTTATCGCTTAATGCAGGAATATCGATAAAAAAAGTGTGAAAAACGCATTTGTCTTTTTCGTACACGGCGAGAGTGACGTAGAGTCTGTTCAAAACGGTATCAACAAGCACGGATTCGATCTCCATTGAATCCGCCTCAAGCGGGATCACATTTCCAAGGGGTTTCCCGGACGGCTTCTCCTCGATCACCGCTTTTCTGTTAAACGTGTTCAGCCTGTAAAATGAGGTAACGTTTCTGTAAGAGGGGTCCGAGGGTTTGAACACTCTTGTCCAATGATAGTGCATTGCCACAACCCAGCCGGGGTTTTCAAGTTGAGCGTGCATGTCGCTGACAGAGTCGAAGGCTACATTTCCAGTGATCTCATCGAGCTTCCAGTGATGCGCCACTTTCTCCCCCTTTTTCAATGAGATATACCGCAGAATTATCGCGGCGCACTCGGGTTCACCCGCCCAAAGCCCGAACCTTATTGTTGATCTGTCCCCCCGCTTAAGGTAGTTGCTCGTAGCCCGCTTCACCTCGCCGTTAAGCCTGACCTCGATAAAACCTTTTTCTTCATCAACCTTCATCTTGAAAAGATAGGGAATTGCCTCGGTGAATTCTCCGATCGGCCTCACGAACGAGAAAAGGAGGTGCCGCCCGTTTATTCTCATCTGCAGGTGAATGTTTGCTGAATCAGGATGGAAAAGTGAACGGAGAGTGAGGGTATAGACCCTGTTCTTAAGTTCAAAGATATTCGAAAAATTTCTTGGGAACCAGATCGAGAAATCGAACTCGAATCCATATTCAGGTCCAAGATCAACCCCTTCTTCAGGAGTGAGGAGCATCGAGGTGGTCTCGCTCTGTCTGATCCTTTCGGGATTTTCCGGTGTGCCGAGGTACCGGGAGTGTTTACCTGAGAAAACCAGACCACTTCTTCCCGGTTGGTCACCGGCTTCCACAGTAACCACGGCAATCAGAAAAAATAAGAAGAGAATCCGGACCACCTGCTTCAGTTTCATTTCACTGACCCGTAAACTCATCCAGATCATAAGGGTAATCCTCGCCATATCTTAGGGAATAATCCCTTACGAACCGGCTGAAGACTCTTTTTGCGGCTTCCTCTTCCCCGATAGCCAGGAGGGAGGCAATTCTTTGTTTCAGTATCTCTTCACTGAGGGGATCTTGTGACAAAACCGCCACCGCCACTTCGAGTACCCGGGCATGGTCACCATTCTCCCTTAGCACCTTCATGATCCCTGAGGCGCGCTGAATGATCCGGGATACTGTATTGTTTCTTTCATTCGCGACCCACTCTGATGTGAGCCCAGCGAGCAGTTCACCCCGTGAGATGATCTGGAGGAACCTGGCGAGACTGTGCGGATCAGGAAGTGTATCTTTGCTTCCCAGAATATCAAAAAGGAGTTCCATCTCATCGTTACAGGCGTCCGGTACAACTATTCTAACCAGATCATCTTTCTGGTCAAGAATTAGCCCTGAATGCTCCTGAAGAGCCCTGCGCAACTTTAGGAAAGAGACCTTCCTGTTGTTGTTTATGTTCTCTTCCTCGATCCAGGTCCAGTGAAGCCTGGCGCATTCATCAAGCCTGATCCCCCGCTCCTTTTTTGCCACAGTGTGGAAATAGATCAGGGCAAACAGCTCGATAAGCCCCGGGGTGAGCTTTTCGTGAATATTCACGCCTTGAGCGTTCACTATCTTCAAGCCACCGAAGAGAGTGAGGTAGTTCCTGTCGGGAGGTGGTGTTTTTTTCACCCCTCGCAGAACCGCTCTTTTTTTCGACATTCTCCTGTAACCTGCCCAGGCCACCGCCGGGATCGAGATGCTCACCATACCGATGAGGACATATCCGATAAATTGCAATCTTCTGGCGTGAAGTACAGGAGTTGAATTCTCAAGGAGTTCATTGTACTGATCCCGGTTAAGAAATGGGGTCCGGAGAGTGTAATATAGAGGCAGGGTGTCGTTGTGACCTTCAATGAAAGAAGTGAAATAGAGAATACCTGACTCAACATCCGCGTAAATTCTGGCCGAGTGAACTCCCACCCGCAGATAGGGCAGGTGCCTTCCCACCACGTACAATTTCTCATCGTCAAGACTGTGATAAACCACTTCAAACAGATTACTGTCGTTTCTGGCTATTGCGGTCACAGTATACATGGAGGTCTGGTTTGGATCAGCCCATGTCGAGCTGTAAAATCCGAATCTGCCTGTAGAGTCACTCCAGCTCCATTTTTTTTGCCATGTCAGGGTTTTCAGGTCGAGCCTGAACAGATCCCATTGCGGGGTGTAGGTGTCTTCCTGTTTCCCCGACTCATTCCCCATGCCTCCTGTGATCCAAAACTCACCTTCGGTTTTCCCCTTTAACAGAGCCTGAAGATAGACGGGATTCGGCTTCTCACCGGCTGTTTTCACGGTGTCCCAGCGCTGAGTCGCCTTGTTATATTTGATCAGACTGTTCTTTACCGTGTACCAACCGTAGCCGCCAAAAATATAAACATCAAGTGAACGGGGATCAAGCAGGCTCCACCCTCCATAGTAATGACCTTCAGGTGTGTATTTGTCACCCGTCATCAGCCAGTTTCCCGTTCTGAAATTCAGGATCAGTGGCTTATCCGGGTAACCGGTATTGAAAGCGAGGAGGCTGTCCGACTCGGGAAGCGACATACCATATGCAGGGACCTTCGGGAAGTTCCTGAACGGTATTACTGTGTATGTCCGTGTTCTGAGGTTGATCAGCCTTGTTTTAACTGAATCTATAGAAATTTCCTCGGGTGCTGATGATAAATGCCGGTATTCCTTCAGTGTCAGGAATTGATCAGGCCTGACGGGCTCCCAATGGTAGTGCCTGTTTATCAGCCACTCGCAATTCACGGTTTTTGCATCGAGACCACCTTCCGAGTCATAGGCGATATCACCACTCATCTCGGTGAAGTGCCAGCTGTGCAGGAGTTCGTTCTCAGAATATATCTTAAGATCTTTTATCTCCATAGGGAGGCAGTTGCCGGAAATATCCCTGCCAAAACGGAGTGATATTCCGTCACTTAGAGCCGTTGGGATCCTTGTTTTACCTTCACGCCCCGAAAATGAGAGTTTCACCTCACCGGTCTGACCGTTAAGATAAAGATCAACCGGGAACCACTTCCCCTCGTAGACATGATCCTTTTCGAGGGTGAACCTGATCCCGGAGGGCTTCCCGTTTATTAGAAGCGCGAGTTCCGATCTGCGCGAGTCAGCATCCGGTGAATATTGCATGGTGAGCGAATATCTGTCGCCGGCCAGTTTGAAAACCTGACCCGGGAAACGGTTATCCCAGATAGATAGATTAAGTGAAATTCTGAAGTCGCGACCGGTTTTTATTTTTCCATCAGGGGAAAGGTCGAAAAGAGAGCGTTTACTCACCGGAAGAAGAGCCGGAACCGGTGCTTTTGGAGTGGATTTGGCATAGTTCCCCGAGAAACGGAGACCTCCGAGTTTCGAAGCATCGATGCCCTGAGACAGCAGGGGCATGACAAAGGCAAGAACCAGAAGAATGAATTTCATCGTGAAGCTGTTCTTGATCCGGTCGCGCAAGATCGCAGGGAATGGTTGCTAACGCGGGAAAATTTCCCCGTAATCCAGGCAAGTCCTCTTGCCGGTGTGAAACCTGATTTCGCCTGCTGATCTGTAAGGATCGATTTCCTGATTACGGAAAAAAATTTATAGCTTATTAATATATTATTTTTTCACGATTTTTTAAAACCACGAAAAACTATACTTCTTACCAACCCGTTGAAAATCGTATCCGGCATCAATCTTCTGAGCACAAGCACACCCATACTTCCGACGGGGTATCTGAGTTTCCATCCTGATGAAGTGGCGGCCCTAAACACCTTTTTTGCTGCTTTTTTGGCCGAAATACCCATATTACTGGTCTGTCCCATATTCCTGAATGCCGTGTCGAACCATCCGCTGTAATCATCTCCGGGGCGGGGCTTGAACATCTCCATCGACCGGGTAAAAAAATCGGTTTTTACCGGTCCCGGCTCAACGATCTTGACTTTTATATTAAATGGCACAAGTTCATGCTGAAGCGATTCAGAGAATCCCTCAACCGCAAATTTGGTCGCGTGGTAGAAAGAATAGAAAGGGAAGGTGGTTTTTCCGGCTATGGATGCGATGTTCACAATGGTGCCTCCGCCCCTTTCGCGCATGTGGGGAAGAACTTCACGGGTGAGCTTCATCAGGCCGATCACGTTGGTATCGATCTGTTTTCTAACAGTGGCTTCATCGAAATATTCGAAAACTCCGGTAAGTGCATATCCGGCGTTGTTCACGAGGACATCAATACCGCCATGGTTTTTCACCACTTCCGCGACCGCGTTGGTTACAGAGGTGGTATCGGTAACATCAAGTTCGGTAACGATGACCCTTCTGTCGTCATGAAGAGGGGTGGTTCTGCCGGCGGCATTCCGCATGCCGGCGATCACGGTCCAGCCGGCTGACGCGAACAGCCTTGCCGTCTCAAGTCCGATCCCCGATGAACTCCCTGATATCAAAACAACCTTGCCCATATTGCTCCTTTTTATTCTCAGCCAATTGTAGTAAATTATCTCTCATGAAAATCGCGCGCTTTTGTATGACGGTGCTCACACACGGTCTCCTAAGTCAGAAACAAACGCGCGATTCAAATGGTTTAAGAGATGTGTTTAATAACAATGGAATTGAAATGAGAAAGACCCTTTACTTTTTGCCACTATTGCTCTTCTTCGCTCTCGCGGTAGCCTCCGATGCACCCGGTGTGCCCGTTGCGCTGGTTACCGGTACCGAAGGAACACCTGTGCTAGTGAAACCCGGCGACCAGTCGGAATCAAACCTCGAACAGGGTGCCACACTTGAAGAAGGGGATATTATCTCTCTTAACTCTGATTCGAAAGCCACAATATATTTTATGGATGGCGAGATCGTTACCCTGATGCCGAAGCAGAAACTCGTCCTCGGCAGCAGTTCAGCCAACTCAAGGGTTGACGACAGCGACGGACAGTCTTTCTCAATTCAGGCAGGTCAGAATACCATCTCCCGGAAGAACGTTAACCTGACCGCCAAGAACGATATCGACAAGGAGCTCTCCTCACCGGCAAGTTTCAGAGCTGAAGGCGTGATCCCGATAGCTCCCGCCGGTCTGATAATTACAGATACGCCTGAGTTTACCTGGTTCGATTCAGCCGCCACCGATAAAGCCCCCGCTGAGAAGGATTATGTTCTTATTGTGATGGATGCAAAGAACAGGGAGCTTTTCCGCGGAACGGTAAAAGGAATGACCAACACCCTCGTTAAATACACAATCCCCGGTATGAAGTTCACCCAGGGTGATTCCAAACAGAGATTCAAATGGGATGTCTACCCGTTGGGTAAGGAACCAAAACTCGGCGCGAACTACGACCTGGCGGGAGTTATGATAGTTGCCGACAAAAAGATCACCAACGATGTTTCTGCCGCATTATCCGAGATATATTCAAATGAAAAGATCGATGAGCAGAGCAAGCTCTTCCTGGCGGGACTTGTACTGAAGGACTTCAAATGCTATTCTGACGCGATAACCACACTTAACAAACTCGGTAGCGACAGCACCGTTTCCGATAATGTGAACCGTCAGAAAGCATGGCTTTATGCCAGACTTGGCGCCAACGGCTCGTTCATGGTTAAAAAATACGCGGCTTTGCTCAATTAGTCTTATCCGGGGGGAGTTAACAGCAGGGATGTGCTATTCCAGATGAGCAACAAAGTCGTTGATCGAATCAAATACCGGGACCCCGGCAGCTTCAAGTCGGTGCCTGCTCTGGTGTCCCGCGGCTGTAAGAATACAGTCGATACCCATCTCTTTTGCCACTTCATAATCATGAAGTGTATCACCAACAAGTACAGCAGAACGTTTTCCATCGCCAAGCCTCTCAACGAGTGAAAGGCCAAGTTCAAGTTTGCTGTGGGCGTATACATCCTCAAGACCGTTTATTTCTTCAAAATAGCCGGTCAGGCCGTGATTATCGATTATCTCAGTGAGCTCTTTTTTTACATATGCGGAGAGGATGTACTGCTTTATGCCGAGCTGCTGCACACGGGAGAGTACCGTCTCAACCTGTTCAAAAAGGTCGGATTCATGCCTGCGGACCTCGTACTCATCAGCCCACTCCTTACCGATCACCTCGAAAGGGTTGCGGTTGAAGTCGACCCCGGCAGCGGCATAGTAGTCTTTTACAGGGAAGGTGAATATTTCACGGTATCTCTCGAGTGAAAGGATGCCATATCCGTTTTTTTCGAGAAGGCCATTAATTATCGAGCGGCACATCTCCACGTCATTAAAGAGGGTGCCGTTCCAGTCCCAAATAATATGGTTGTAGTGTTTCAGCATCGGTTATACCGCGAAATCGTCCCTTATAAGAAGGAGAATGGCTGTCTGGGGAACGATCACAAGTTTTTCCCGGTCATATTCGATCTCGATCGCGTCCTTTTTCAGGTAGATCGCCATGTCACCTTCGTGGGCCTGGAGGCCAATGTAACGGGTATTGTCC
Source organism: Chlorobiota bacterium (assembly GCA_008363265.1). GTDB lineage: Bacteria > Bacteroidota > Ignavibacteria > Ignavibacteriales > Ignavibacteriaceae > UTCHB3. The sequence continues at coordinate 23,082 of RHKR01000003.1, read as the reverse complement.
TTCTCTTTCCACGGTTCATCGTCGCCGGGCATGGCGATGGGGTATCCGGGACCTGTTTTTAAAACATAACCGCTCTGCACTTTTTCACGTTCGGTAACTCCGGGAGGGAGGTATAGCCCGCCGTGTGTTCTCCCTTCATCGTCGAGTGGTTTCACGAGCACTTTGTCGCCAACCACAATAAATTTATTCAGGTCTCTCAAGTATCTTGCCGTCCTTTTTGTTTCTGTACTGTACATTTCCTTCACCCTGACCGTTAGCCTACTTCAGCAGAACGAGTTTCCTGGTCGATGTGTAGCCTTCGGCTTCCATTCTGCAGAAATAAACTCCCCCGGGAAGGTTGTTGGCCGTAAAGTTAACGAAGTGCTCTCCCGGAGGAAGCGCGCTGTTTACCAGCACTTCAACTTCCTTGCCTGTAATATCGAAAACCGCGAGTTTCACATAGGAGGACGCTCCGTTACGGTTGGGAACGGTGAACCCGATCCTGGTTTCAGGATTGAACGGATTGGGGTAGTTCTGCTTCAGATTGAAAGAATTGTTCTGAATAACCGCGGGTTCATCCTCAACACCCGTACCGATATCGCTCACCCCCTTAACAACCGCCTGATAACTTCCGCCGTCGCTGTTGATATCCATCAAACCCTGGAAGGAGCCTGTTGCAGTCGGTTTGAAAGAAACCAGCACTTCAACAGCCGAATTGGCGGCTATCTGAATAGGCATGTTCTCAAACTTGAACACAGAGTTGCTGATGCTGCTGTTGGCGATGGTAAGTACTTTTTTACCCGTATTTACTATCCACATCGAAACAAAGCCAGTGCCATTAACAAAAACGGTATCGAACGAAGCACCTTTGGGGTAAACATTCAGCACCGAGGTTGGGGCGGCTGAGTTATTGTTCAGGACCAGATCCTGAAAACCGATTCCTGTGCCGAGGTAAGGAATGTGCCGTAGTTGGTAGTGTACCTTATAATGAAGTAAAGCATCGATCTGGCGACATTTCCTTTGTGTACATCACGCGGTTCGAAAACTGTGCCACCAACTCCGGTTCCAAGTTTGCTGCCGCCGCCTGTCCATGAAACCCCGCCTGTTACAATACCGAACGGATAGTTACTTCTGGTGTTGTTTGCGGTGCTGTTGGTCGGGTAGAGATGGTTTATATCAGATCGCATAGGATCAGCCTGACTGAATGTACCCTGTGGCCATGTGTGTTCGGTATCGAACCCGAGGCTTTGGGCAATTGTGCGTGTGGCTGCTTTAATCTTAATACCTGTGTAGACACATTCGATCGTATCGCCTGCCTGTTTGTCGATGTTCTCAAACATTCTGTCGCGGGCTGAGTTGTAACCGAGGTTGGTGTGATTTATTACCAGTGAGTTCAGTGCGGTTTTAAGAGCAGCGTCATATTTGTCGAAGGTTGTGCTCTGGTATGAGTCACCCGTTGAGCCCGAACCGGAAACTCTTAACGCAAAGGAAGAAGTGCTGTCGGTCGCGTAAAAAGCCAGATATGAAATATCGTTGACATTCTGAACCGGTTTGTAACTTACGCTGATCTGTATGCTGTCTTTCGCGGGGATGGTGTAAACAGTACTCTTCAGCACGGTGAGTGGGAACGAAACCTCCGCTGCAGAGGAGGATATCTGGGCAAAATTATTGGTTACTGCGACCAATAAAAGTGACGCTAAGAAAAAGAATTGTCTCAACTTTTGATTCTGTTTAATTTATGAAAAGGTAACCTTAAATATAAGTGTATCCCGACAATTATTTATTGTGACGGCTGATGAGCGTTTCGACGACTTCGGCGGGATCGATCCCCTGCTCACTGAGCATGACGAGGAGGTGAAATAACAGATCTGCCGACTCATTTATCACCTCCTTTTTGTCGTGGTTCTTCGCCGCGATCACGACTTCAACGGCCTCTTCCCCGACTTTCTGGATGATCCTGTCACTTCCCTGAGAGAAAAGTTTTGTGGTGTATGAGCCCTCCGGCATCTCTTTTTTTCTGGCCTCTATCAGATCAAAAAGGTCTGAGAGGAAGTTGAGTGGCCTGGCCTCACCCTCTCCGAAGCATGTGTGCGTGCCCGTGTGACAGACCGGTCCCGCGGGACTGACTTTCACCAAAAGAGTATCGTTGTCACAATCGGGGACGATCGATCTGACATTCAGAAAGTTGCCTGAGGTCTCCCCTTTCGTCCAAAGCCTTCCCTTGGTTCTGCTGAAGAAGGTCACTTTGCCCGACTCAATTGTTTTCTCCAGAGCTTCACGGTCCATGAAGCCTGTCATCAGAACCTGAAGGGAGAGGTGATCAACTATCACAGCCGGGACGAGCCCGCCCGACTTCTTAAAATTTATTTCATTGATGTTAAGTGATTCTTTCATTATGGTCTAACCTCAATTCCTTTTTCGATCAGATAGTTCTTAAGTTCTTTTATTCCGAGTTCTCCGAAATGGAACAGCCCCGCCGCGAGTGCCGCGTCAGCTCTTCCTTCATCAAATACTTCAAGGAAATGCCGCATATTCCCCGCGCCGCCTGAGGCGATAACGGGAATTGTGACTTCGCGACTCAGTCTTTCGAGCAGTTCTGTGTCGAAACCCGCCCTTGTGCCATCCCTGTGCATGGCGGTCAGAAGTATCTCTCCCGCGCCAAGTGATTCAACCTCGCGGCACCACAAGAACCCTTCCTTTTCAGTCTTCACCCGACCGCCGCTGACATAAACTACATATTGAGCCGCTTCAAGATTGACATCGATCGCCGCAACCACGGCCTGACTGCCGAACCTGTATGCCGCTTCGGTGATCAGTTCAGGTCTTTTAACGATCGCGCTGTTCAGCGAGACCTTGTCGGCTCCCGCCGCCAGAAGAGCCTCAATATCAGCCACTTCGCTTATCCCCCCTCCAACCGTGAAGGGGATTGAAACAGCCCGCGCCACATCCTTTACAAGGTCGATCAGTGTTTTCCTCTTCTCAACCGTGGCGGTTATATCGAGGAACACCAGTTCGTCCGCTCCTTCGTCAGAGTAGCGCGAGGCGAGCTCGACAGCGTTTCCCGCGTCCCTGAGGTTCACGAAGTTCGTCCCTTTTACCACGCGCCCGTCACGAACATCAAGACAAGGGATTATCCTCTTAGCCGGCATATCTTTTCATCTCCTCAATAGTGATCTTACCTTCATACCAGGCCTTGCCAATTACCACACCCCAAGCATCAATTTTCCGAAGTGCCGCAAGATCCTCAACGCCTTTTACCCCACCCGAGGCGATGAATTTCGCGTCGGGGAATTCGCGTTGCAAACGGTCATATAAACCAGTGTTAACACCTTTCAGCGTGCCGTCAAGTGAGATGTCTGTCACGAGGAAGGTTTCAACATCAAGCCCGAGACAATATTTTATATGATCGGCAACCGCTATAGCCGATGTCCCCTGCCAGCCGTCTGTGGCTATCATGCCCTCCCTGACATCGGATGCGGAGATGATCTTATTCGCTCCAAACCGAGAGACGATCTTCTCAAATTCCGCACGGCTCTTAACCGAAATAGAACCGGCAATTATCTGATCCGCCCCCGCATCAATGAACGCTTCCGCGTCAGAGACCGAACGGATTCCGCCACCCGTCTGGATCGCGACCTGAAACTGCGACTTTATCTCTTTTATCGTCTCTGTCGCCATTGGTTTTCCGGCCTTGGCACCAGAAAGATCAACAATGTGCAACCTGTTGAATCCTGCACTAAAGAACGATTCAGCCACTTTCACGGGCGAGTCACCGTACACCACGGAGGTATCAAACATTCCTTCAGTTAACCTGACCACCTTCCCTTCATAAACGTCAATCGCGGGGATCACATTCACGCGGCACCTCCTTTCTCAATGAAATTTTTCAACAACCGAAGCCCCTGATCCGATGATTTTTCCGGGTGGAACTGCACGCCCCACATGTTCCCTTTTCTTAGCGCGGCTGTGTAGGTTCCCGAATTATCCGATTTGGCGATTGTCTCTGTAATCACGGGCAGTTTAAATGAGTGGGCGAAGTAGAAATAACTCCCCGGTTCTATTCCGTCAAAAATGGGGTCAGACACAGTCACCTCCACTCTGTTCCAGCCCATCAGCGGAACCTTGGAGACGGTTTTATCAAAAGAGGTGCAGCTCCCTTTCACTATTCCCAGGCACTCAGTTTCACCTTCTTCTGATGATTCTGCCAGTAACTGCATCCCGAGACAGATGCCGAGGAACGGTTTTCCGGTCGTTTTGATGAACTCCGTCAATCCCCGGGCCCGCAGATTGTCCATTGCTGCCCGTGCCGATCCCACCCCGGGGAGGATGATACTGTCACATCTCTCCAGTTCTTCAACAGATGAAGATATGATAAGGTCAACCCCAAGTTTTTCGAGGGCGTACGATACCGAAGCGGTGTTTCCGGCGCCGTAATCTATTATACCTGTCACAGTACCCCCTTGGTTGAGGGAAGGAAATTCCGGGTTCTCTCGTCTAACCGTGCAGCCTCGTTCAGGGCCTTGGCAAAAGCCTTGAAGATCGCTTCGATCTTGTGGTGGTCGTTCTTCCCCTTGGCTCTTACCACAATATTGGCTTTCATACCGGCTGCCAAGCCATTGAAGAACTCTTCAACCAGTTCAACCGGAAGGTCACCCACACTTTCCCGGCTGAACCTGGCCTTGAACTTCACGCGGATCCTCCCTCCGAGATCGAGGGAGCAGATCGCCTCCGCGTCATCCATCGGGAGAAAAAATCCATACCGCTGAATGCCCGCTTTATTTCCGAGTGCTTTCAGGATTGCCTCACCCAGCGCGATCCCTGTATCTTCCACCGTGTGGTGCTCATCAACATGAAGGTCGCCGAGTACATTTATCCGCAAGCTCATGTTGCCGTGCCTTGCCACCTGTTCGAGCATGTGATCGAAGAAACCGATACCCGTGGATATTTCGGTGGTACCGGGTTCATCGAGAAGCACCTCCACCCGTATCCGGGTTTCCTTTGTGACCCTGAAGATGGAACCCCTTCTGCCGGCTTTATCCCCGGTTTCGAGGAGAGGACCCACCTCAACACCGAGTGCCTCGAACAGAGCTGCAATTTCGGAAGTGGTGCCTATCGATACGCGCACGCATCCTTCAAGCATGGGTTGATCCGACCTGTCGCGGATGATAACCCCTTTTTCAGCAAGCGAGGAGCAAAGCCCCTTCGGATCGCTCACCTTTATCAGCAGGAAGTTGGCATCGGAAGGGTAAACCTTCTCCACGAAGGGGAGAGCGGAGAGAACAGCAGCTGATTTCTCCCTCAGATCAGTAACCGTTGTCAGTCTCTTCCGGATGATCTCATACTGCCCGAGTGCCTCGAGAGCTTTCTGCTCCGTAAGCTTGTTGATCGAGTAGGGGGCTTTGATCCTGAAGAGCCATTCCACCAGTCCGGCTGAGCCCGCGAGCCAGCCGATGCGCGCTCCCGCGAGTCCGAACGCCTTTGAAAAGGTCCGGATCACGCACAGATTCGGGTATTCCACCGCTTCGCGCAGAAACCCCTCCGAACCGCTGAAGTCGATATATGCTTCATCAACCACAACCAGCCCTGAAAAACCTTTCACCACCCTCAGCACCTCCTCCTTCACCAGCAGGTTCCCTGTCGGGTTGTTCGGAGAGCAGAGGAATATCAATTTGGTTTCAGGAGTCACCGCCGCGAGGAGTTTTTCCGCGTTCAGTTGAAAAGTTCCTGCCTCGAGAAGAACGGTGTTTAGTTTTATGTTATGGATGTCGCAGACGGTTTTGTACATTCCGTAGGTCGGTCCCGCGGTAAGTGCCTCGCTTTTACCCGGATCGCAGATAAGTTTTACGATCAGATCGATCAATTCATCGCTCCCAACACCGAAGAAGAGGTTTTCGGCCGGAATACCCGTCTTTTCAGCAAGTTTTAGGCGCAGCCCCGTCTGCCCGGGATCGGGGTAGCGTTCGAGACCTTCTTCTGAGGAGATCAGCGGATTCTCGTTCGCGTCGAGGAAGATGTAGCCGTTGCCCTTATAAATATCCCGGGCGGAGCGGTACGGTTTCAGATTCCTGAGGTGTTCCCTCACAAGATTCGTAATCATTTCTCAAGTCTCCTTGTTACAGCAAGGGCGTGGGCATCAAGCCCCTCGATCCCGGCAAGGGTTGTGACTGTCTCAGCGAGCGACTCAAGTCCCTCCCGGCTAAGAGTCTGGAAAGTCACGGTTTTCATGAACGATTCAACCGTGACACCTCCTGTACTCCTCGCGTACCCCGAGGTGGGGAGTGAGTGATTCGTCCCCGATGCGTAATCTCCCGCGCTTTCGGGCGACCATGACCCCAGAAAAACTGAGCCTGCGTTTGTTATTTTGTCCTTCCATGCAGAGGGATCCTCGACATTAACGATCAGGTGTTCGGGGGCGTATCGGTTCGAGATATCAAATGCTCCTTCAATGTTGTTAACCAAAATTGCCCGGCTCCACTGGAGACTTTTCTCAATAAAGTTTTTTCGGGGGAGAGTCTCAATCATTTTTTCAATTTCCACGGAAACCGCGTCGATCAATTCTTCCGAGTCGGTCACGAGTATCACCTGGGAATCAGCCCCATGCTCGGACTGTGAGAGAAGGTCGGCCGCAACGAAGGCGGGAGATGCTGAACTTTCAGCGATCACCAGCACTTCGCTCGGTCCCGCCGGCATGTCGATCGAGCAACCTGTTCCCTGGGACGCGACCACCATCTTGGCCGCGGTGACAAACTGATTACCGGGTCCGAATATCTTGTCAACCCGCGCGACACCCTCAACCCCATAGGCAAGCAATCCAATCGCCTGGGCTCCGCCGATGGCATATATTTCATTGATCCGGCAGAGTGATGCCGCGTAAAGAACTGCAGGGTGCACTTTTTCAGATGCGGGAGTGGCAAGTACAACCCTTTTACAGCCGGCGATCATCGCGGGAACACCGAGCATTAAAACTGTCGATGGCAGAATGGCCGTTCCGCCCGGTATGTACAGCCCAACGCTATCTATGGGCAGCCACCGCCTTTCGCACACCACACCGGGGATGGTTTCATTCGAAAAATCATAAGGCATCTGCAGGCGGTGGAAGTCAAATATGTTGTCATAAGCGGCCTGAATGGCGGCTTTTTCTTTTTCGGAAAGGAGGTTCTCTGCCTCCGCGATCTCTTCTTCGGTTACGCGGATCGAATCCCTTTTGAAGTTGTCATACCGTACCGCGAACTCAAGTAGTGCCTCGATGCCTCTCAGTTTTATGTTACGGAGTATCGAGCCCGCCACTTCGAGGGTTGTTGCATTGTCGATCGCGGGGCGTTTAGTGATCTCTTCGAGTAGATCGGCGTCAAGTTTTCTTGCATCAATTAACTTCATATCACCTCAGGGTATCATGTTTTCAATTGGAAGAACGAGGATGCCCGATGCCCCGGCAGAGCGGAGAGGCTGCAGCACGCTCCAGATATAGCCGGCGGGCACAACAGCGTGTACCGCGACGGTTGATTCATCAAAAAGGGGAAGAATTGTCGGGCTCTTCGATGCCGGGATCATCTTTATCACTGCCTCAAGTGATGCTTTCGGCACATTCATCATCAGGTATTTGGAACTTGAGGCCGACAGTACCGAGCGGATCCTGACCAGAAGATCAGCCACCAATGCCGTCTTGATATTGTTGTCCTTCAGTTTCGGTGAGGCTATCAGGGCGGCTTCCGACTCGAACACAGTAAAGCTCTTTTTCAGCTTGTTCAGCTTCAGGGTGTTGCCCGTTGAGACTATGTCACAGATCGCATCTGCTATTCCGAGCGCGGGAGCTATCTCAACCGAGCCGGATATCTCGATCACTTTGGCCTTAACGCCATTCTGATCAAGGTACCTGCCCAGGATGTTGGGGTAAGTGGTGGCTATCCTCTTTCCTTCCAGCTGCGTCACGTCACTGAAATCGCTTGATTCAGGGTAGGCTATCATTATCCTGCAGCTTCCGAAACCAAGCTTCTCTTTCAGTTCTGTGTTGTACGACTTTTCAGCGATCACATTCTCACCAACGATGCCAAGGTCGGCCACGCCGTCCTGAACATATTCAGGGATGTCATCATCACGGAGAAAGAGGATATCCGCGGGGAAATTGTTTGCTGATATATATAGACGGTCTGTGTAATTCTCTATACCAAGACCGCACGTTTTCAGTAGGGCCATCGACCTTTCGGTCAGCCTCCCCTTCTTCTGTACTGCAATTTTAAGGTTACCGTTACCGGGAAACATTCAGATTCCTTTAAAATAAAAAAGCCCCGACACGCGCCGGGGCTCTTTAGTTAGCTAAAACAACATAGATCACCGCCGACACGTACCGTGTTTGTAATGATAGTGGTGATGAATGTTGGTTGAGTTATAAAATATCATGGTGCTAAAATATCGATTTCGCAAATATCTGTCAAGGGATTTTTAAATAGTGCAAAGATTTTTCACCCTTTCAACTTGGCTGCAATAAAGAACCAATGAACAACCATAAATGTTATTCATTTATACTTCAATCATAAAGAGAGAAAACGAATGAATTGCCCCGTATGTAAAGATGTAAAACTTGTAGTTTCCGACAGACAAGGTGTCGAGATCGATTATTGCCCTGAATGCCGCGGTGTGTGGCTCGACCGCGGAGAGCTTGACAAGATAATCGAAAGATCAGGTCAGCCCTATTCTTCACCACAAAGAGATGACTACCGCAAAAAAGACGATTACCGCGACCGTGACGACTATCGCGAAAAACAGTACGGCAGCGATGATCACTACTACAAAAAGAAGAAAAAAGGCGGCTTTTTAGACGATATATTCGATTTTTAAGGATGAGGGTTGAAGGCTGAAGGCTGAATTTCAGCCATCATCCCTCAGCCTTCAGCCTTAACAAACCTGCCTGATACCTTGGGAAAGATCCTCCCTACACTTTTCTGGTAGTTGAGGTATGTTTCGCCGTATTCCCCGACGAGTTTGCGCTCTTCAAAGATGGAGCCGATGTAGAAATACGCGGTTATTAAGATGACGAGGAATAGGTAGTCTACCTGCATCTGCGGGCGAAGCGCGAGGAAGAGAATGCAAAAAAGATAAAGCGGATGCCGGCTGAAGCGGTAGGGGCCCTCTATCCTGAGGGGGGCGATCTCATCGAGATCCTGCAGCGGCCGGTAGTTCCCTTTCATCGCCCGGAAAGGCTGTGCCATCCCCATGAACTCCCTGCCTGAAATATACCTGAAGACCCAACCCATCCCCATAAAACAAAGGAATTGCAGCCCGGCGAACACCAGATCAACCGGTGTCGGGAGATCATAGATCGTATATCCGTTTTTGGGTGAAAGATCGTAGAAAATATATAGGGTTACCAGGGATATAATATTATATGACAACCTGTACCAGGGCATAAAGCCGGGGAATGAAACAGCTGCAAGCCTTTTCAGCCATTTTGAGGCCGTGATTGTGTGAATTACAGCGAACCCGGTGAAGTAAAGCGCGGTAAGCGCGAGGTCATAAAGCCAGCTCATGCCTGTTTTCTGAAACGGGCAACAGGGACCTTCATGGCTTCACGATACTTTGTAACGGTACGTCTGGCGATCTGAAGACCGTCATTCTTTAGGAGTTCGGCGATCTTGTCGTCACTGAGTGGATTGCTTTTATCCTCAGCCTCGATCAGGTTCTTTATCCTCTCCTTGATCTCTTTGTTGGAAATTTCCTCTCCTTCATCGTTCATGATGCCTTCTGAGAAGAAATACTTCAGTTCGTGAATACCCTGCCGGCTCTGAACAAATTTCCCGTTAACCACCCTGCTGATGGTCGAGATATCCATATTGATATCTGCCGCCACATCCTTGTAGCGTAGGGGCTTAAGCATCCCTTTCCTGAAGAAATCCTGCTGAAACTCCGCGATCGACTGCATCACCTTCAGCATGGTATCCCTTCTCTGTTCGATGCAGGCGAGAAACCAGCGGGCCGACTCAAACTTTTCCCGGAGAAACTTGTATGTCTGCTTTTCCCTTTCAGAGGTGTTCCGGTGCGCTTTGTTCTCGGCAAACATGTCGAGATATGTTTTTGAAAGCGTCACAGTGGGAAGAGAACGGTCGTTGAGCGTGATCCTGAACCCTCCGTCAACCTCCTCGAGAATGAAGTCAGGTGTGATCTGGTTGAGCTCGTAGTTATCCACTTTTCCGAAGCCCGGCTTGGGATTCAGTTTTGTGATCAGCTGGATAACAGAGTGGAAGGTCTCCTCACTCAGGTCCATCGACTCCCGGATCTTTGTGTAATGCTTCTTAAGAAAAGCTTCATAATGTTCATTCAGGAGCTTTTCCGCGAGGAATGAATAATACGGATCATACGACATTGTGTGCAGCTGCGCCAGGAGACACTCGCGCAGGTCACGGGAGGCAATTCCCGGCGGATCGAGGGTCTGTATGGTTTTAAGCAGTGCTTCCGCCTCTTCACGTGCTATTTTGATGTGCTGAAATGTCTCCAGATCGTCAAGTATTTCTTCAAGACTGCTTCCAAGGTAACCATCGGAATCGAGATTGCCGATTATCTCTTCACCCAGAATTGTAAGTTCTTCAGTGATCTCAAGAAGATAAAGCTGCTGGAGAAGATGTTCCGAGAATGTTTCGCGTGAGCGGGCGACGGGACGGAATGATTCTTCACGGTGGTCTTTATATGAGGGGTCATCAAAGTATTCCTCATCGTTCATGTAGTCTTCTACGGTGAACTCTGTATCCTCTTCAAAAGTGCTGTCTTCGTCATAATTGTCATCCTCGTTCTCAACGGTACGAAGGTCCATCTCTTCTTCGAGCAGCGGATTGAGCTCGAGCTCCTCTTTTATCCTCTGTTCAAGGGCGAGATTGTTGAGTTGCAGCAGCTTCTGGTATTGTATCTGCTGGGGGGTAAGCTTCTGTGTCTGTGTTAATTTTTGCTGTATCGAGAGCATCAGTCAACCAGGCCTTCCAGTGCGTTGTACCATTTCTGTCCATATTTCCGGGTCAGGGGTTCTTCAAGGAAAGTTACCATCCGGGTTTTTTCCTGTTTTCCCTTTTCGAGGGCGGGCTCGCAGTCGGGAAAGCGTTCATATCTTAAAATATCGCCGCCAAAGCTGGATATCCTGATCGGGAAGAGGTGGCATGAGATCGGCTTTTTCCAGTCGGTTTTTCCTTCATAGTAAACTTTTTCGAGCGAACATTTGGCGATATCACCGTCGTAATAGACGAAGACGCACGCGCGGCGATTGTAGCTTTTGGTGAAAAGCTCATCGTCGATATCATCATGAAATCCTTCGCTTTCGATGATCTTCCGGTGTTCTTCGGGGATCATATCGAGGATAAGAGGGACGATCTCTCTCATTATCGCGATCTCTGCGTGGTGAAGCGGCGCGCCGAAATCACCCTCGAAGGTACAGCACGCCCCCTTGCACCTGTCGAGGTCGCAGGCGAAATTGGTGGTGGAAATATCTTTATTTACTAAAACATTATCGATTTGGTAGAACATACCCGGAAAACTTTCAACTCTTTTCACGAAAATATAACAAATTTCGTACCAAACAAAAATGTTTTATTTTTAACGCAAATTAAAAGCTTTTAGGAAGGCTGAATATCGCTGAGTATCTGTGTAAGGGTGGCCTTTAATGGAAGGAGATCGACATTGCAAATACTGAAGATTATCTCATGATCAATATCCTGATAGTGATGAGATATCAGATCCCTGAGTCGCATAACACATAAATGATCTCCCTCTCGATACGATTTAGAAAGGATTCTCTCATTCTGCTGTGTTTGCGGATAAGATCAACCTTGATCCCGAGGAGTTTTTCAAGATAGATCAGTGCCCCTGCATAGAAGCCATAGTCAGGTTTTTCAAGTACAACGAGTATATCGATATCGCTGCTCTCGCTTTGCTCGTCTCTGGCGAATGAGCCATATATTCCTATTTCGCGGACACCAAATTCATTCCGCAACAGGGGTTTTGCCTGTGAAATTCGCTTAATCGCTTCGTTTCTTGTGATCATAATTGAAATTTCATTTTTTAGTAATCCAAATTAATAAATGATGCTGTATTAACTTTGCGCAAAAGAAATAGCGGATTACTCAAATGCACGACCCAAACTTCTACAAGAACAAAACCATCATACTCACAGGCGCGTCTACCGGAATAGGGAGATCACTCGCCGAAAAACTGCTTGCGATAGAGTGCAAACTTGTGCTCGTTGCCCGTCGGAAGGAACTGATAGAGGAGTACACCGTCAAATTTGCCGGACGGAAAGATATTCTCGTGTCAGGATGCGATGTTTCAGACCGTGTGGAAGTGGAGGCATTGCTGAAAGAGACTGAAACCCGCTTCGGTCTGCCTGACATTCTGATCCTTAACGCCGGGGTGAGCCTGGGTGAAAAATATACGGTTCTTGACCCTGAGGCAACGAGAAAGACGATGGAAATCAACTTCTTTGGAGTGGTGAACTTTGTTCATCCAATGCTTCAACCCTTTCTTAAGCGGGGAAGCGGCACTTTCGTAATAGTCTCCTCACTGGCGGATGGTCGCGGTTACCCGCAAAGCGCGGCATATTCGGCGTCAAAAGCGGCTGTGAGCATCTTTGCTGAGAGTCTCGCCGTTAAAACAGAACCGCTCGGACTCAAGGTTATAACCGTTAAACCGGGCTTCGTGAAAACACCGATGACCGACAAGAACAAATTCCCCATGCCCTTCATGATCAGCGCGGAGAAAGCGGCGGATATAATGATGAGGGGTATCGCCCGGGGGAAGAGGGTTATCAGGTTCCCGGCCGCCACTTCATTCCTGGTGGCTCTTTCTAACATCACCCCGTTCAGTTTGTTTGCAGCGGCGGTCAGGGGAAAAGGTGCGGAATAAAATTTCCACCTCGTTAACTCTCTTGTTTTCCTTATATTTATAGATTAAACCAATTTTTTTAAAGCACTATGTCACTCCTTCGTGAACAACGGAAACTTTTGGAACAGCTCGGAAAGCTCAGGCGCAAGCTTGACCCGAAAGAGCTTGAAGAACTGAAGATGTTTGAAAAGAGGAACAAGGACGAGGAAGAGTTCGATTCCCTCACAATGAAACGTCTCAGAGATCTTGTTGCAAAACATGAAGTTAAACGGGATAAAAGTGCTTTTAACGCCCTGTTCAAACCACGGCAGGATGAAATCAACGAATAGAATGATTAATAGAGGATTAAATGGACTTTAAGCTAATGAACCGCGTGACCGCGGCAATAGTTTTTCTGATCTCTTTCATTGTGCTGTTATCGACTGTGCAGCCGTCAGTTTCCTTTTGGGACTGTGGTGAGTTTATAGCGGCCTCCTACTCACTTCAGGTACCCCATCCTCCGGGAGCCCCGTTCTTCCTCCTTATAGGCAGGGTCTTTTCGATGATCCCGTTCGCCGAGAACATCGGATTCAGGGTGAACATGGTATCTGTACTTTCGAGTGCCCTTTCGATCCTCTTTTTATATCTGATAATCGTCAAGGTTATCGAGAACTACCGCGGAAAAAGAGCTGAAAACCTTTTCGAGACCATCTCAACCATACTTGCCGCCGCGATCGGTGCCCTTTCATTCTCTTTCAGCGACACATTCTGGTTCAACGGCGTTGAGGCTGAGGTTTATGCAGCCTCCACTTTCATTTATGCCGCCATTATGTACCTCATCATGCGCTGGAATGAAAGAGCGGACGAGCCTGGTAATGAAAAATATCTTCTTCTGATCTGCTATCTGATCGGTCTATCGACAGGTATCCACCTGATGAGTGTGCTCGCGATGATCCCGGTTGTTATGATCGTTGCTTTCAAAAAGTACCTCAACGACGAAGAAGAATACAACACTTCAGTTAAATATTTTCTGATTCATGTGGCTATAATCCTGATCGTTGCCGCGGGTCTCTGGCTGAATGCAACCAGTACCACCGCCCCGACCCCGGATGAGTTCAAGTCGTATGACGGCACTTTCAAAGTGCTGATCATTCTTATCTCAGCCGCCATGATCGGAGCGTTCTATAAAAAACTCCTCAACAGAAATTCGATCTACTTCTCGCTCATCGTCGGCGGTATCGCCCTCGCGCTTACCTACCCCGGCGTTGTGAAATACTTCCCGGCATTCATGTCAGCCGTTGGTGGTCAGAGCCTCGCCGGTGAGCTCGCGTTTGTTACCATCTTCCTCGGAGTGTTCGGTTGGGTGGTTTATTACGCTCACAAGAACAACAAGGCGACACTTCACCTCGTAGGTCTCGCAGCGATATTTATTTTCCTTGGTTTTACAACCTACACCCAGGTGATCATCCGTTCGAACGCTCAGCCGCCGATGAATGAGAATGAGCCTGATACTTTCCCCGAACTGGTGAAATACCTTAACCGTGAACAGTACGGCGACTTCCCAACCTTCAAAAGAAGATTTTCGGGTGAACCACACCAGCAGGGGATATACACAAATTATACATCCGACCTTCACTTCCTCTACACGTATCAGATGAATCACATGATGACCCGTTACCTCCTCTGGAACTATGCAGGCCGTGAATCGTGGGATCAGGATGCCGGAAGTAACATAGCGCCGTTCAACTCGATCGGTGAAGTGATCGGTAAACCTTTCGGAATTGACTTTAAAGGAGACGTTAAGGATTCCCTCTTCGGTATCCCCTTCATTCTCGGACTGCTGGGTGTGATCTTCCACTTCCGGCGCGACAAGAAAATGGCGATGGTGTTCTTTATCCTCTTTATTTTCATGGGCTACCTGACGGCATACTACCAGAACCAGCAGCAACCCCAACCCAGGGAGCGCGACTATTTCTACGTCGGGGCGTTTTTCGTCTTCTCCCTGTGGATAGGAATTGGTGTCAAGGAACTGGCTCATCTGGTTTATGACAAACTGAAACAGAACAGCCTCGGTTTGGCACTCGGCTATGCCGTGCTCATTCTCGGAATATTCTTTGTGCCGGTCAGAATGTACTCCGCGAACCTCTACACCCACGACAGATCGAACAACTGGATACCCTGGGACTACGCCTACAACCTCCTCCAGAGCTGTGCACCGAACGCCATCCTTTTCACCAACGGCGATAACGACACTTTCCCCCTCTGGTATCTCCAGGATGTCGAAGGCGTAAGACGCGATATCAGAATTGTGAACCTCTCACTCGCCAATACCGAGTGGTACATTAAACAACTCAAGAATCTCGAACCGTACGGAACCCCAGTTGTTAAAATGAACTACACCGATGCGGAGATCGACAGATTGAGGCCAACTCTCTACCAGGCCCCGACTTACACCATGAACGTCTCACGTGACGAGTTCATGAAACTTTCTGCCGGTCTGGTTGATTCCTCCGCCTATAAAGCCCAGCTGACGTGGACTCCTTCACTCCCGGCTACCGAATCGGGTGAAACATATGCCCGCGTTCAGGACTTTGTGGTTATGGAGATCATTAAGAACAACGACTGGAACAGACCCGTTTACTACTCAACCACCTGCAGCGATGACACAAAGATCGGACTTGGCAAATACCTCTATCTTGAAGGTATGGCTTTCAGGCTGATGCCGTTCGAAATACCTGCCGGTAAAGATGGTGTGAATCCTGAGATACTCTGGAAACAGGTCATGGAAGAAGCCAAGGGCGAGGCTTACAGCAAAGACTACAAGCCCGGACTTAAGTTCAGAGGCATCAATGATCCTTCGATATTCCTCGATGAGAACCATAAGAGAATGACCCTGAACTACAGGAATGCTTTCCTCAGACTCTCCAACTACTACATGATGGAGAAGAAGGACAACGGGAAAGCCCTCAAAGTACTCAACAAAATGCAGGAAGTGATGCCGCTTGAAAGAACCGGTCTCGACTTCAGATACCGTGCTGATCTCGCCAATCTTTACAGAAGACTCGGTGATAACGCGACATACGACAAAATGATGAAGAGTATCGAGCCCGAGGCGATGAATCTCGTTGAAACCAACCCGGCTATTCTTTCGATGGATGTGTCGGTTGTAACCATACTGCTCGACTATTACGAGACAACCAGACAGGCAGCGAAGGCTCTGAAACTTGTTGACCTGCTTGATAAATATTACCCCGGGAATCCCGACGTGAAAGAACAGCGTGACAAGTTCAACGCGATCCTCAACGGGAAACCCGCACCAACGGATACCGTGAAACCGGATTCGGCGGCCAAAAAGTAGAATGATCTTTGATCGTTGAGTTATATAAACAAAAGGAGCCTTATGGTTCCTTTTGTTCTTTTATGCTTCCTGTGAAAAAGACTGCTTAAGATGAAGATACTGATATTAGCCCTCTCGGGCATTGGTGATGCACTCATGTTCACCCCCGCGGCGAAGGTGATCCGGGAGAAACTCCCCGGCGTTCAGATGGATGCCGTTGTGATGTTTCCGGGAGTGAAGAACATTTACGACCGCACGGGTCTGTTCGACAACGTGATCCACTTCGATTTTATGGCTGAGGGTGCTGTAAAGTCCCTCAAGTTTGTCCTCTCCCTCCGCGGGAAATATACCCATTCGATCAGCGTGTACCCATCAAACAGGAAAGAATACAACGGCATACAGTGGCTCGCCGGAGCAAAAACACGCGGTCAGGTTGAGTATCTTCGCGCCGATCGATCAAATCTGGGATGGCTGAACAATGTAAGGATCCGCGAGAACGACTCCCTTCATAATGTTGAGGAGAACGTGCTGCTGGTAAAAAAGATGTTCGATCTGACTGATGCACCTCTCCATCCGCTGCAGTTTCCGCTCAACAATGACGATACCGGCTTTGCTGACGAATTCATAAGGAAAGAGCTCAAGGAAGGAGTTGTACGGATCGGATTTCACCCGGGCTGCGCCATTTTCAAGAACCACATAAACAGAAGATGGGAACCCGGTAAGTTCGCCACCCTTGGGAAAATACTGAAAGAGAAACACGGCTTTGAGCTGATGCTTTTCGGCGGACCGGAAGAAAAGGAATTGCGAAGGGAAATAATGTCGGTCGCGGGTGAGGGAGTGTTTCACGAACCCGCTTCAAAGAACCTGAGCCAGTCGGCCGCGCTTATAAAAAAATGCGACCTCTTCATCACGAACGATTCGAGTCTGATGCATGTCTCTTCTGCGATGGGGGTAAAAGTGCTTGCTTTGATAGGACCTACGAATGTGCATTACATTCATCCGTGGATGACGGAACACAAGACAGTTTCACTGGAGCTTGAGTGCGCTCCCTGTTTTTTCTACTCGCCCAAACCGCTTGAATGTTCGCGCGGTGATGTGCAATACAAGTGCATAAGGGAGCTCGGTGTGGAGAGGGTTTATTCCGAAACTATGAAGATGCTGAATCACCCGTCGAACTGATTATCTCTTCAACCAGACCGAGAAACTCTTTTTTGGTGAACGGTTTCGATATGTAGTGCGTGCAACCGATGTTCATAAAGGTTTCACGATCGCCAGCCATGGCATAAGCGGTCACAGCCACTATCGGTACACTCTCATAACCGGGAAGCTGTCTGATCCGTTTTGTTGCCTCTATCCCATTCATTCCCAAGCCAAGGTTGATATCCATCAGGATGAGGTCGAATTTGTTGTTTTCACAGATATCGACTGCAGAAGGTCCATCTGAAGCGGTTGATACCTTACCAACTTTCCGCAGAAAGTGAACCATAACGTCTTTATTCTCTTTGTTGTCTTCGACCAGTAATATGTTTGGCATCTTGAATAATTAATATCTGTTAAAAATTTTGACGGATAAATGTATAAAAAAAATATCGTAAAAAAAAGTCCCGGATTGCTTTCTGTTGATATTTATTGGAAATCGCACCTCATTTTAACAAAACCATCTTGCGGGCGTGGCTTTGCCCCGCTCCGGATAAACGGTATATGTAAACTCCTGAGGGGAGACCCCCGGCATTGAATGCAGCGAAATGCTGCCCTGACGGTAAATATCTGTTAACAAGTTCCGCCACTTCCCTTCCCAAAAGATCATAAACAGCCAGCCTGTAGTTACCGGATCTGTTCACATTAAAAGTTATTGTGGTGGAGGGATTGAACGGATTCGGGAAGTTCTGATCCAGATAAAACTCAGAGGGGGTAATATATTCCGCCTCTACAGAGGTCGGTGAACCGCTCCCCCCGCCGTTCACGGTTTTCATCAAAAGACCGTAAGTGCCCACCAGCCACCCCTCATCTTTATTGAAGAAGAATGACTTCTTAAAAGTGTTGGTAACTCCCGTTGGTATCCTCGTCCAGTTGTATCCGGCGTCCTCCGATTTATAGAGTGCTCCGTAAGAACCCGCCGTGTAGCCGTTCAAAGAATCGTAAAAATAAACAGCGTTCAGCCAGTTAACAGGGATCGTATCCGTTATCGCCCATTTGGCTCCTCCGTTGGTTGAGCGGAGAACGATACCGTATTTCCCGACCACCCAACCCCGGCCTCCTCCGGTGAAAAAGATATCCCGAAGGTCGAACTTGGGATCTATCGACAGATCGATCACTCCTCCTCCTGACGGGGATGTAACCAATTGAAGGATCGTCCCCTGATCCCCCACAAGCGATGCTGAACGGGATGAAAGGGTTACGATACCCCGGTATGTCTTTATTGGCGCGCCGCCACGGTACCAGATCGCACCGGTGGGAGAGTTCTGTGATACTAGATAGGCACCGTTCTGGCCAACTGCCTTGTTCGACCACTTTGTTCCCTCGATCGAGTAGATGTCGTCAGAGGTTATCTGCGAAAGATCATGTTTCTGCCATGAGGCCCCGCGGTCAAGGGTCTGAAGTATTGTGCCGTCATCACCGACTATCCATCCCCGGATGGTATCCAGGAAAAAGACGTCATTGAGATTGGTCTTATAGTTGGTAAACTGTCTGATCCAGGTGTCGCCGCCATCCTCGGTACGGAGGATAAGCCCGCTGTCACCGACCGCGGTGCCGATCATCGGATCGAGAAATTCTATCGAATTAATCGTGTTTTCTGAGCCTTCCGACTGAAACGCCCAGGTTGCACCCGCATCGGTGGTGTGGAGGATCAACCCGTTGTTACCGAATATCCACCCTGTAATGCCTGTGAAAGTTGAGTGATTGTAATGGAATTTGGAACTGTCACCCGACCTTGCCCAAGTGGAACCGTTGTTTGTACTTTTTACGATAACACCGGGAGCACCCGCGGCAATTAGCTGATCCCCGGGGAGGATCGAGAAGGTCTTTATCCAACCCGGAAGGCCGATAGCAGCTGTATTCCAGGTTAACCCGCCATCGGTGGTTCTTAATGCGAGGCCGTTCCTTCCGAAGGCCCATCCGGTGAGATCGTCCTTAAATTCAAGTTTTGAGATCGTCTGGGAAATATTGTCTCTTACTTTTGCCCAATTCATCCCGCCATCGAGTGAACGGTAGATCGATCCCGCCTCCCCTGCGAGAAATGCTTTTCCGCTTGGCAATACCTGCACTGTGGAAAAACTGACCGTATCAAGTTGAGACTTTATCCATGAACTGCCACCATCCGTGGAGCGGAGGAAAAGTCCCTTGTCGCCCGCGGCATATCCCTTTCCGTCAGGGAAAAGTTGAACTGCCTTCACATCGCGCGACGAATCGACCTGCACGGTAGTGAATGATGTCCCGCCATCGGTGGTGCGAAGTATCATTCCACGTGAACAGCCGGCTATACCCGTCTGACGGTTGATGAACGAGATGGATAGAATATCGTTCGCGATGGAGGTGTTCACAACGGTCCAGTCGGCCCCGCCGTTTGAGGTTGTGATGAAAGCTCCCGCATTTCCGGCGGCGTAGCAGTTATTCGCGTCGAAAGCCTGACCCGTATTAAGGGTTTTTCCGACCGGAAGAGGGTTCTGCCAGATCCAGTTGGACTGCGCGGAAACTGAAATAAACAATATCGATAAGAAAAAGAAAGCGCGCGTGATCATATTTAAAACTTAATCCTGAATCCCGACTGCAGGGCTATATATGCGCGTGAAACGTACTTTGTCCTGATCCGGTTGTACCTGGCATTAACGTCGATATCGAGTCCCGGGGCTATATAAATTCTGAATCCTGCCTCGGGTGAAATTCCCGGCGTAACCTCACGGGTTATCTCGACAGGTTTGCCGAGAAGACCATAGTCGACCTCAAGAAAATATTCGGTAAAGAAAGCTCCACCTTCAATGCCGATATAAGGCGTGATCTCATTTCCCTCACCGATCAGGTATCTGAAACCCGCCGTGAGGGGTACCGATTTAAAATTAAAATCGTAGCCGGGAAGGTTTTCCTTGAGTCCGCAGTAGTAGTAACCGGTTGTGAGTGTTAACTCAAGTCCGGGAAAAAGAACAGGCAGGTTAAAACTTATATTGCCTCCCAGACCCGCATCGACGTGGTTTTCAAGCTGCCCTGCCGGAATTGCAGCCGAGCCCTGAAGTCTTACTCCGATCTGAGGAAAGATATTAGCTGAGGTTAATACCATCAAAAATGGTATTAAGTAGTACAATTTTTTCAAATCTTTTTATTTTTACACACGATATTTGGTAATATTTCAAAAAGCTTTCCCGCGAAGCAAAGAAAATTTATTTAACTCTCTCAATTTAAGATAATCTGCCCTAAATGCGAATAATTTTCACGCTTTGCGTCCTCCTTCTCCTGGCTTCACCGGTTCACGCACAAAACCGTAACTACATCGTCTCCGGTGTTGTTTCCGAGGCAGGCAGCGAAGAGGTGCTGATCGGGGCTTATGTAGTGATTTACAAAGACTCAGTTCGGAAGGGAAACCCCCTTAGGTCGATCACTTCCAACAAGTTCGGATTCTACTCCCTACCGGCACTTCCCGGGGGAAAATACTACATTTTTTCCGGTGCCCTCGGGTATGAGACGTTCAAAAAAGAGGTGGAACTTTCAGGAGAGAAGCCCAACATCAGGCTCGACATAAAGCTGCTGAAAACAGAGATCCTTCTGAGCGAAGTAAAGGTCTTTGCCGAAAAGTACGAGGACTTCGCCAACACTTCAGGTACCGTGGAGCTCGATCCCGAACTGATCCAGACCCTCCCTTCATTCGGCGGTGAGACAGATATCTTCAGGGCACTTCAGCTTCTTCCGGGTGTCTCCAACGCCAACGAACTTTCAGCAGGTATATATGTAAGGGGAAGTTCAGCCGATCAGACACTCACACTGATAGATGGCGTGCAGGTGTATAACCCTTCACACCTCGGTGGATTCGCGAGTACTTTCAACTCGGACGCGATACAGAACATAAAACTTATTAAAGGTGCTTTCCCCGCGCAGTATGGCGGCCGCCTCTCGAGTGTGCTTGATGTTACCACCCGCGAAGGTTCATCCGAAAAATTCATTGGAACAGCCAATCTCTCGAATATAAGCAGCCGCTTCACCATTGAAGGGCCGCTGAGTGACAAGTCAACCTACATCCTCTCTGCCCGTGTGATGTACCTCGACAAGCTCCTCTCCCTCATCCCGCAGGCGGAAAGATTCCCCCGGTATGGTTTTTATGACGCGAACGGTAAGATACACTATAAACTCTCCGAGACCGACCGGCTTTTTATCACCGGCTTCTTCAGCAGCGACCAGCTGACCGAGCCACCCGCTAGCAAGGATATCGGCTTCGACATCGGCTGGAAGAACTCGACCCTCAACCTGACCTGGACCAAGATATACACATCGCAGATATTCACCAGCACTTCACTGGTCTATACGTATTACGACTTCAAAACCGCGATGAAGGACAAGAATCCACAGAAGAAAGATGCTCTCGACTTCTTCACTTCATCACTCGTTAACGATTTCCAGTTGAAAACCGATATCCAGATATTCCTGAATGAGGCAAACCTCCTGCAGCTTGGTGCCGAGGCGACTTATCACAATTTCGAAGTGCTTACAAGCGACTTCTACACTTCCGAGCTTAAGTACGCGATCGATCTCGGAAGAAAATACAAGGCGATCGAAGTGGCACTCTTTGCGCAGGATGAGATCACATGGTTCCAGGATCTGAAAACCAACCTCGGGGTGCGGTTCTACTACTTCAACGAAGGGAAACTCTACGGCTGGGAGCCGAGGGCTTCACTCACCTGGTACATGTTCGACCGCCTGATATTCCGCGCCGCATTCGCGATGGCCAACCAGCCGATTCACCTGATGGCCAGAAATGATGTTTACCTGCCGACCGATGTCTGGTTTCCCTCC
Organism: Chlorobiota bacterium; assembly: GCA_008363265.1. Taxonomy (GTDB): domain Bacteria; phylum Bacteroidota; class Ignavibacteria; order Ignavibacteriales; family Ignavibacteriaceae; genus UTCHB3. The sequence goes on along the minus strand of RHKR01000003.1, from coordinate 935 downwards.
ACACCCGTGGTGAAGCCGGCCAAATCGATGCAGGGAGCCATAGGATTCGAAGGAACCAGTGCCGATAAAACCTTCCTTTTCACCGTGGAGGCTTACTATAAAGACCTCGCCAACCTCTACGAGTACCGCGAGGATGCGAATTTCGCTTACACCAGCAAATATGAAGACCAGCTCACAGTCGGCCGCGGCGAAGCCTATGGCGTTGAAATGTTCTTCAATAAAAGGATCGGTACGGTCACGGGCTGGTTCGGGTACACCCTTTCGTGGACCAAGCGTTACTTTGATGATCTGAACAGAAGTGTACCATTCTACCCGCAGTTCGACCGCCGGCACGACGTCTCGATCGTACTGAGCTGGCAGGCATCCGAGGCACTTTCATTCGCGGCCACTTGGAACTACTCAACAGGCAAGGCTTTCCCCCTGCCTGTAATGCAGTACTCGTTCCTGACCATGAGCAATCCGAATGACAACACTCAGGAGGTATTTTACGAGTATTCCGCGCGCGATGCGTTCAGACTTCCGGCGTTTCACAAACTCGATCTCAGCGTCAACTGGGTCTTCGACTGGGGTGACAACAAGGCCGAACTGTCACTTAATATTTACAACGTTTACAACAGATACAATGTATTCTCGAAATATGTCGGTTACAAGATAGATGAGGTAACAGGCATCAGAACACCAGTACTTAAACAGTTCACCCTTTATCCGTTTCTCCCATCTCTTGGGTTGAAAGTACACTTTTAGGAAGTGTGAAATGTGAAATGTGATTCGCCGGACCAGGGTGAAGTCGTTTTTTTAAGGTTTTTCTATGATTAAAAGATTGAAATTTTTATTGTTGGTTGTTTTAATGTCGTTGCCGGTGTTCACGGGGTGTGAGCAGGTGGTTGATGAAGAGGCTTTCCCGTATGAGATGAAGCTCGTGATAAGGGGGCTGA
>RHKR01000392.1 GCA_008363265.1 Chlorobiota bacterium | reverse complement strand
GCCTGGGCAAGCCCGACACGCTGCCGGTAGCCTTTGGAGAGTTCGCCGATCTTTTTGTGTTTTTCACGGTCGATACCACAGACCGCCACCATTTCCCGCACCCTGCCGTCGATCTTCTCCTTCGGTACCTGCTGAAGTGCGGCCACGTACTCGAGGTAGTCGGTCACGTACATGTCGAGGTAAAGGGGGTTGTTCTCAGGGAGGTAGCCCGTCATCAGTTTCACTTTTTGAGGGTCATCCCACACCGGAATGCCGTTGATCGAGACCCTGCCCGAATTGGGGGCAAGATACCCGGTGATCATCTTCATCGTCGTGGTCTTGCCCGCGCCGTTTGGTCCGAGGAACCCGACGATCTCACCGGTCTTTACCTCAAATGAAATGCCATCGACAGCAGGCCTGTCACCATAAAGACGGGTAACATTCTCTAATTTAATGCTCATACCAGGAAAATTTAAAAACGAAAATTTAAATTTAGATATTTCGAAGGGTTTTAAAAGAGGCCAAAACGAAAGCTCTTAAGCATCGCCATGAAAACGGGTCTGTATTTCTTGAAGGTATCCATCCCCTTCACCCGGTAAGTGATAATGTAGTCTTCAGAAGTTTCGGTCCGGAGGTAAACTTCGAACTTCACTTCACCTTCAAGTTCTTCTTCAGCATTGTAGTAAACGGTGTAATCGTCGAACTCCTCCTTCTGCTTGTACCTCGACTCCCTGAAGAGATACTTATCGGTAACCCTCAGCTGAACCCAAGGGGAATTCGGAACGTTCGGATTCCAGAACGTGACCGCGTCGAGCTTCGAACTCCCTTTGTCGTCGAGGAAGGCCCACCCTTCAGAGTAACGCATTCTCACGTTGAGGGTGGTCTCTTTGTACTCCAGATCGAGAAGTGTTGAATCAACCGCGTCGAAAGCTCCCGCTATCAGGCCTTTAGGAGCCGGTTTCGGTGGCTGTTGTGATGGTTCCTTTTTGGCTGAGGGATCATCATCCTTCGGTTGTTCAGGCAATAAAGGCTTTTCCTGAGGGACCTGCTCCACCACCTCATCCGTGCGGTCGAACGTCATCTGAAGCGCCATCTTCGAGCCAAACTGCGGTGCTGAAGCAAAACGGGAGATAACAACCACTGCCACCACCACAAGCAGGTGGATGGCCACTGATATAGCCAGCGACTTCGGAAATAGTGACTGTTCTTCAATATAGACGTTCATAATAACTTTTTACTGCCAAAAGCCCGGTTTGTTTCAGAATTTCTCATCGTTTCATCCCAAAATATATCATAAACCAAATAAAAAAAGCTGCCCCTTTTCAGGAACAGCTTTTTTTGAAATGTGAAATATTAAATGTGAAATGTGATTTTTCTTGTTTAAGGTCTTGTGCAATGGAATAAACTTGTTACCCTGTGAACATATTGGGTCTCATACTTCATGCAAAAACCTAACATTTCACATTTCACATTTCACATTTACTTCATCAGCATCATCTTCTTGGTAGCGGTGAACTTGCTTCCATCAACGCCGGCTGCTTCGAGGGTGTAGATATAAACACCGCTGCTGAGGCCTTCGGTGGTAACATCAACCCGGTGCTGACCGCCGGCCATGTTGCCATCGATAAGTGTTTTCACTTCTTTACCGAGCGCATCAAAGAGTCTGAGTGATACTTTCGCATCGGTCTTCAGTGCGAAGCTGATCGCGGTGGCAGGGTTGAACGGGTTCGGGTAGTTCTGACCGAGTGAATACTCTGCTGGCGTAACCACATCAACTTCGATGGCCTGTGAATAGGCATATTTGCCGTCGAAATCGAGCTGTTTCAGTCTGTAGGAATATTTACCGACATTCAGACCTTCATCTCTGAATGAGTATGAGTGGCTGCTCGCGGAAGTTCCGTTACCGTTTATGAAAGCAACTTTTGTGTAATCGCCGTCTGCTGCTTTTCTTTCAACTTCGAAGCCGTAGTTGTTGGTTTCGGTTGCGGTTGCCCAGCTGAGATCAACTGTGTTGTTCACTGCACTGGCAGCGAAAGAAACAAGTTCAACAGGTACAACAACCGATCCGGCCATAACATCATCCATGTTGAATCCATTACCATCGGTGTTCATATGCTTGAATGCAATGTAGATGTTCTGTCCGGCATAAGCATTCAGCGATGCGGCCTGTCTTGCCCACACATTCGTCAATCCGTTGGCAACATCGAACACCATCAAAGTGTTGGTGAAGCTCGTTGGGTTAGCATCGGTTGTGGAAACAAGAACGAAAAGACTGTCAGGCGGATATGCAGTGCTGTACTGTCTTCTGATCCAGAAAGAAAGGGAATCACCTGAAGCCACTGAAAACTGTGGAGTGATAAGCCATTTTTCGTTGGCGGGAGTTGAATAGTCAGCCTGGGCTGAAGCGATCCCGGTGTATCCGAATCCATACTCTCTCTGCCAAACAACTGTACCAACGGTGGTTGTTGCTGTCCATCCCGGAGGAGGAAACAGTGTGTCTTCAAAACCTTCATTGATGTATGAAACCGTGACACCTGTAGGACTGCCGGAATTCAAGGAGCCGTTCTTCAACTCAACTCTGGGAGTCTTAACCGGGTCCTTACCGCCCTGAGCCATTACCGATGTGGCAACAAACATAACGGTGAACACAAAAAGAAACAACTTTTTCATTTATACCTCATTGTTTTGGTGAAAGATCTGATGTTCCATGATTAAGACGTGCAAATTACGCATTTTTGAGACAACTTCCCAACCTTTTCGACAATTGTTTTATTCCGCGTATATACGCCGTAAATAAAAAAAGCTGCCCCTTTTCAGAGACAGCTTCTTTAAATGATCAGTGTTTTGGGGTTTGGGGTTTGGGGTTTGGGATTTAGTTTTGAGAACTTAATACCTAATACCTAACACCTAATACCTAATCCGCCGCGGCGGACTGACACTTACTTCATCAGGATCATCTTCTTTGTTGAAGTGAACTTGCTTCCGTCAACACCTGAAGCTTCGATGGTGTAGAAATAAACACCACTGTTGAGGCTTGAAGCGTTGAAATCGATCTTGTAGTTACCGGTTGCATAGTTGTCACTGAGGATGGTCCTTACTTCCTGACCAAGAGCATCGAACAGTCTGAGGGTGACTTTTGCGTCAGCCTTCAGAGCGAACTCGATCGAGGTGGAAGGATTGAAAGGATTTGGATAGTTCTGACCAAGTGAGTACTCGGCAGGAACAATGATGTCAGCTTCAACTTCGCTTGAGTACTCTGAGGTACCGTCGAAGTCAACCTGGCGGAGTCTATAGGTGTATTTTCCTGCACCAAGACCAGCGTCAGTGAAAGCATATTCTTTCTTTTCTGTCGTTGTACCGTTACCGTTTACATAACCAACGGTCTGGAATTCTCCGCCGGCAGCTTTTCTTTC
>RHKR01000391.1 GCA_008363265.1 Chlorobiota bacterium | reverse complement strand
TTTTACCCTCGAGGCAATTGGAGCGGGGTTTATTTTTTATTCCATCCGCGATTTCTACCCGGGAGATACCGGTGAGGCGATTTTCTCCAGCGTGTTCCATGCGGTCTCCGGCTTCTGTAATGCAGGCTTCTCGATCTACTCTGCAAACCTTGCCGATCCTATAGCCCAGAACAACTATATATTTACTACTACAGTAAGTCTTCTGATCATCCTCGGCGGTATCGGTTTCACTACCCTGCTCGGGATGCCGAAATATCTGAAGGTTAACAGGGAACCACTCTTCGCCCGTTTGAACATGTCTCTGCAGGTAAAGATAGTTTTCGTTTATCTCGGCATTCACCGACCCGACCACATTCTTTTACTGCTTTCTTATGTTCATCGGTGCATCACCGGGCGGTACCGGTGGCGGTATCAAAACCACGACTTTCGCCATAGTTTTCCTTTCGGTATGGATGTACCGAAACAGTACCCGGGATCTCAGAATTCAGAAGAGAACAATACCCCCCGAGATCATGAACCTCGCTTTTATGATCTTCTGGCTCTCCATCCTCTATATTCTGCTCGGGGTTTTCCTCCTGAGTATTTCTGAGCCGGGAGTTAAATTCGTCGACCTGATGTTCGAGGCTTTCAGTGCCGCGGGAACTGTGGGACTCTCGAAGGGAGTCTCCCCCAATCTGTCCGATTTCGGTAAAGTGGTGGATATTCTTCTGATGTATATTGGCAGGATAGGGCCGCTGACGATAATCTTTAGTTTTATGAAAGAGCGCGACAGCAGTCGCTTCTCATACCCCAACGACAATATTGCAATGTTATAATTGTGAGGAACCAAATTGAAAAAGAAATATGTAGTTATCGGACTCGGCGATCTTGGTAGCAGGATCGCGATGGCCCTCGGATCAACAAATGCTGAAGTGCTGGCCATCGATGTTGACGCCGATGCCGTCGAGGATGTCAAGGAACATGTCTCTACTGCCGTAAAGGCCGATTCGACCGATGAAAAGGCACTCCTAAGTCTTGGAATCGACAAAACAGTCGACGCCGCAATAATCAGTATCGGTCCCGACAAGTTTGAAAACACAGTGCTTACCGCGGTTCTGCTGCTGCAGAATAATGTAAAAAAGGTGGTCGCACGGGCTTCTTCCAAACTTCAGGAGAAGATCCTTAAGACACTTGGCGTCCACCAGGTATTGATACCTGAACATCAGATCGCTCTGCAGATCGTGAATCTGGTGACCAGCAGCGATGTGATCGACATGGTCGGACTCGGTGATGACTACAAGATAGTTCACCTCAGAACCCCGGCGGCATTCATCGGGAAAAGCCTGCAGGAACTCGATCTCCGTATAAGGTATAATGTCAACCTGATCACAATTAAGCGCGACGAGACAGTGGTTATCGGTGATCAAAAAGAGACGAAAGAAGTGATCTACGGTGTCCCCACCGCTTCAACTATACTTGAAGCCCGTGATATCCTCATTGTTTTCGGACGTGACAAGGATATAAGGAAGATCATCGATTGATGAGCGAATTCCCCACCGCTGATTCGATAGTTGAGGCCCACGAAAGAATATCGGGATATATTCACCGTACGCCTGTACTCACCTCCCGGAGTCTTAATGCACTGACAGGTGCCGAACTCTTCTTCAAGTGTGAAAATATGCAGAGGGGCGGGGCTTTCAAGGCAAGGGGTGCTTTTAATGCTTCCCTCTCCCTCACGCCTGAAGAGAGGAAAAACGGTATCGCAACCCACTCCTCGGGAAACCATGCCACAGCGCTCAGTCTGGCAGGTCAAACCCTCGGTGTACCGGCTTATGTTGTTATGCCCTCCAATTCCAAGAAGATCAAAGTTGCTTCCGTGCAGGCATTCGGCGGCAGGATCACATTCTGTGAACCGAATCTTAAGGCCCGTGAGGAGACACTCGCTCAAGTGATCTCCGAAACCGGTGCCGCCTTCATCCCTCCATATGATGACTACCGCATTATCCGTGGGCAGGCCACCGCAGCAAAAGAACTTGTCGAGGATATCCCCGGCCTTGAAAGGGTTATCGCCCCCGTGGGAGGTGGCGGTCTGCTTGCAGGCACTGCCCTTTCATCGCGCTATTTTGGTAAGAATATCGAAGTTTTCGCGGCAGAACCGGAAGGAGCCAACGATGCATGGAAGTCGATGCAGGCCGGGTGTATTGTCCCTTCTGTAAACCCTGATACCTTTTCCGATGGCTTGCTTACATCACTCGGCACAAGAAATTTCCCGGTTATCAAAGAACTGGTCCAAGAGATAATTACCGTCAGCGACCGTGAGATAATCGCGGCTATGCGACTCATCTGGGAAAGACTTAAAATAGTGGCAGAACCAAGCTCGGCCACCGTTCTCGCCGCCGTTATCAAAGCCCCGCACCATTTCTCCGGAAAGAGAACCGGTCTTATCCTCTCCGGTGGAAATGTTGACCTCGCGGAGACCGCCCTCTGGTTCAATTCCTGACTCCCGCCACCGGAGAGCCACTGCCCTTCTTCATTTTTTCTTAGCGCCCTTTTTAGTATATTTGCAAGCTAATTTAAAGCGAAAATGGCGAAATTGGTAGACGCGCTAGACTTAGGATCTAGTGGAGAGATCCGTGGGGGTTCGAGTCCCCCTTTTCGCACTTCATTTTTAAAACAGAGGTTAGATTGGAAAGAAAAGTCAATCAGTTATCCACTGCTGAACATCAACTGGAAGTAACGTTAAGCCCTGAAGAAGCCTCACCACTTATTCAATCCGAAGTTGCAAAAAAAATAGCCACGATCCAGATCCCTGGGTTCAGAAAAGGTAAAGCACCACGTCACGTGATCAAAAACATGTACGGCGAATCCCTCGAGTACGATGCCGCTGACAAGGTGGCGAACAGAATATTCTGGGATATTGCGAAAGAACTTGATCTTAAACCGCTGAACACCCCCGGACTGGTTGATATCAAATACAATCCCGGTGAAGAGCTTTCATTCAAGGTGAATTACGAAATATTCCCCGAAGTCGAAGTTCTCGGCTACAAAGGCAGCGAGATCGAGATCCCCAAATATGAGGTTACCGATTCACTGATCGATGAAGAGATCAAAAACCTCCTCAGTTCAAACGCTTCTTATGAGAACGTTGACAAGGTTGAGGACCCCGCGACCACAATTATCGATATCGATGTTTACAACAGCGAAACTTCCCTCGAAATGGGTACTCCAAAAGCGATTGAACTCGATTACCCTCTTCTGAGCGAGGCATTTAAGAATAATGCTCCAAACCTGAAGATCGATGATATAATCGAGCCGAAGGATTTCTATTCAGAGCAGAAACTTATCGATGGCTATGAAAAGACCAATTACAAGTTCATCGTTAAAGGTTTCAGGAAGAAAACCCTCCCTGTGCTCGACGATGAGTTCGTTCAGAAAATATCTAAAGAATATAAAACTGCCGGTGAACTCCGCGAATGTATAGCCGCTTACTACAAAGGCTATTACGAGGACATGACCAGCCGCATCTACAACTCAAGACTTGAAAAAACGATTCTTGACGCTAACGATATCAAAGTGCCTGCCACTTTTGTGGAGAGGGTTCTCGAATACTTCATAAAAGAAGAAACCGAAAAGGCTAAAAAAGAGAAGAAACCTCTTCCGAAGAGTGATGATCTCAGAGTTGCCTACAAGCCTTATGCTGAGAAAGAAGCCAAATGGCAGGTGCTCAGAGAGAATATCATCA
>RHKR01000390.1 GCA_008363265.1 Chlorobiota bacterium | reverse complement strand
ATACCTCCCATTGAGTCTTCGATTACCTTTTCAGTTTTCTGAGCAGTTTCTCCGACGTATTGTCCAACGAGTGTAGCCCTGTCAACTTCAACGATGTGCCCTTTAGTAAGAAGACCCATCGCCTTGAAGATATCCCCCACAATTCTTGCCACGGTGGTTTTACCAGTACCGGGATTGCCAAGGAACACCGAGTTTACTGAAAGACCTTCCTTGGTCTTCAGTCCCATTTTCTTTCGTTCCTGAATGAAATTCAGGTAATCAACAAAATCCCGCATGGTCTGTTTGACCGATCCCAAACCAATAAACCCATCAAGATCGGCGAGAACCTTCTCAACGGAAAGCTCACCAGCATCACCCGCCTCAATTCCTGCCTCTTCCATTTCTTCGATCTCATTCACATCATAGTGCTCGAGATCGTAAATTACTGAGAAGCCAAGAATAAAAAACTTTTTGCAAACGAGTTCGTTTTTAAGATAAATTTCGACAGCGCCCTGACCGGCCTGCCAGAATCCCGGATTTCCGGTGCCCCAGCTTTGGACGACTGCAACGTTACTCCATTCCTGTTCGATCTGAAGTTCAAAATTGCTTTCACCGATCTGTTTATCATTCACATACCAAAATGCTTTACCGTCCACAGCAACATCGGCATTTTCGTAGTAGGGATTTTTTACGATGAGCTCAACCGCGATCTGCCCGGTTGCTGGTGCATTGAACTGGTGAACATAATACTTTCTGCCGGTGCTCATCTGTTCCGTCAGATCAAAAGTTCTGGCATAATAACCCTTGAACTTTGCTCCTTTTTTGATCTCAAAATCAGTTCGTTTACCCGAATTGGGTGATGAAACCTTTGGAACTTCCTTCTTGGCCTCTGCAGGTTTTTCCTCCCTGGAAGTGGCGGCTGAAAGATCGATTATCCCTTTTGGTTCAGGTTTGGGTTCCTGGTCTTCAGAGGCTGCCGGCGGGGGAGTAACAGGTACAGGCGCGTATTCCTCTTCCCCTGCTTTTGCGGTTTCAGCGAATTTACCCTCGATCGCTTCAATTTTTACAGCCATCTCGATCAGGAACGCATTGCCCGGAAAAACCGGATGCAGTTCTTTCATCAGGCTTTTGGCAGGAAGGAGTTTGAACTGACTGAAGAGGAGATGTAACTGCAGTAGCTTTGCATTGTTTTTGCGCTCCTGCTCACCCTGCTCTTCAAGAACCTTTTTTATCGCGTATTCAGCGTACCAAAGTTCTCCGTATTTGATCGCTTCGTCTGCGTCAGCGAGATAGTCACCTGCAGGAGCCAGCAGTTTTGACAGGAAGGATGATTTCTGACCGGCAAGATTCTTCAACCACTCGCGGAGTTTGGGTTTCCTTTCACTGATCTTGGGATCGATACTGAAAGTAGTGTCGAAGTTTCGAAGTGCATCCTGGTACTTACCGAGTGCAGCAAGACAGGAGGTTTTATATTCAAGTGCTTTCGCGCCGAATTCGGCAGAAAGGTTGATCACATAATCAAAATCGACGAGTGCGGAATCATAGAGGCCCATCCGGAACTGGATCTGTCCGCGAAAAAACCGTGCATTCGGGTCGCGTTCACCGAGTTTAACCGCAATATTGGAGTACTCCAAAGCATCCGAGACCTCGAAATTATCGAGACATGCCAAGGCAAAAAGGTAGTTGGCTTCAGGATCATTTGGCAGCAGATCGATCAGTTTGCCTGCAGCAGTTCGTGCGGCATTGACGTCACCACTTTTCAGGTTTGATGTAACCTGACTTTTGAGTTCCTGGATGTCTTTAGTGGTAAGTACCTGGTTCATTTAATAAAACTACTCGGTTGCGGAATCTTGGTAAAACGAAATAAAAAGATAGCTTATTTAGGCTAAAAATAAAAGAAAAGATTGAGTCAGACCTATAAAAAAAGCCCCGGCATCTCTGCGGGGGCTTTTTGTAAAACGGGTGACTATTAATAGTCCATTCCGCCCATGCCTCCGGGAGGCATCATTGGAGCAGCTTCTTTTTCTTTCTTCTCGTATACAACAGCTTCGGTTGTAAGGAGGAGTCCAGAAACTGAAGCAGCATTCTCAAGAGCGGTTCTCGAAACCTTGGTAGGATCGATAACGCCGGCCTTGATAAGGTCTTCATACACTTCAGTCGCGGCATTAAAACCGTAGTTGCCTTCTTTGTCTTTCACATTGTTGACAACAACTGAACCTTCAAGACCTGCATTGAACACGATCTGACGGAGTGGCTCTTCGAGTGATCTCTTAACGATATCGATACCGGTTGTCTGATCTTCGTTTGCGCCTTTAAGATCGGCAAGAGCGTTGATTGCTCTGATGAAAGCAACACCGCCACCGGGTACGATACCTTCTTCAACTGCCGCACGGGTAGCGTGAAGCGCATCTTCAACTCTGGCTTTGATCTCTTTCATTTCGATCTCTGTGGATGCACCGATCTTCAGAACTGCAACACCGCCTGAAAGTTTGGCAAGTCTTTCCTGAAGTTTTTCCCTGTCGTAGTCAGAAGTGGTTTTCTCGATCTGGGCTTTGATCTCGTTGATTCTCTTCTTGATCTCTCCATCTTCGCCTTTACCTTCAACGATGGTAGTATTATCTTTGTCGATAACAACTTTCTTGGCGGTTCCTAGGTATCCGAGCTGAGCGTTCTCGAGTTTGTAACCTTTTTCCTCGCTGATAACCTGACCATTGGTTAGTACCGCGATATCTTCGAGCATTGCTTTTCTTCTGTCACCGAATCCGGGAGCTTTAACAGCTGCCACACGAAGGGTTCCTCTAAGTTTGTTTACCACGAGGGTTGCAAGAGCTTCGCCCTCAACATCTTCAGCGATGATCAGGAGTGGACGTCCCTGCTGAACTGTTTTCTCGAGTACAGGGAGAAGGTCTTTCATCGCGGAGATCTTCTTGTCGTAGATCAGTATGAACGGATCTTCGAGGATTGCCTCCATCGAGTCAGCATCTGTAATGAAATATGGTGAGAGGTAACCACGGTCAAACTGCATACCTTCAACAACGTCGAGTACTGATTCAGTACCTTTTGCTTCTTCAACGGTGATAACACCTTCTTTTCCAACTTTGTTCATGGCTTCAGCGATTCTTTCACCGATCCATTTTTCGTTGTTGGCTGAGATTGTCCCAACCTGAGCGATCTCTTCGCTGGTTTCGATCGGCTTTGAGATCGATTTGAGGTATTCAACCACTTTAATTACAGCGAGGTCAATACCGCGCTTCAGGTCCATTGGGTTGGCACCGGCGGTTACGTTCTTAAGACCTTCTTTGAAGATGGCCTGAGCAAGAACTGTAGCAGTTGTTGTACCGTCGCCGGCTACGTCGCTGGTCTTTGAGGCCACTTCTTTAACCATCTGAGCACCCATGTTCTCGATTGCATCTTCGAGTTCGATC
>RHKR01000389.1 GCA_008363265.1 Chlorobiota bacterium | reverse complement strand
AAGCTATCGATGGATTCGAAGGTGAGAAAGCAACTACAAGCCGGCCGATCCCCTGACGGGTAAAGGTCTGGCTGAATGAATTGCCGCCATTGCCGCTGCGGTAGATTCTGCCATCCTGGTAAAGCCCCTGTGCTACAAGAATGACCGCCGGGTTGGTTGCTGAAATAGCGATATCGGTCACATTTGAGTTGTCTGTCAGCATTCTCTGTGTAAAGCCTTCGCCCCCGTTGGTGGAGAAGAAAAGACCCGCGCGGGTTGCAGCCCACAAGGTGCCTGTGTTAGCGTCGATCGCCAGTTTGTTTACAAAATAGAAATTGTTGTTGAGGGTCGATGGTAACTGAGTCCAGCTTGCGCCTGCGTCAGTGGTTTTGAATATCCCTTCACCTTGAAGCGCGTCGACGTTATAGAACCCTTCACCGGTTCCCGCGTAGAGGATTTCCGGATTTGAGGGATCCATCACAAGTGCGTTCACGGCGAGGTTTTCCATCAGGTCTTTAAGAGGTGACCAACTTGCTCCGCCATCAGTGGTTTTCCAAACGCCACCGCTCGCTGCTCCAATATAGATGGTGTTTGTATCTGTCGGATGAACTACCATGGCCCTTATCCTTCCGCCGACATTTCCGGGTCCGTGGGAGGTCCAGCTGAATTCCCCGGCTGATGAACCCTTCAAATTGTATTTGGCTATATGCTCATATGCTTTTCTGCGCCAGTCGGCCGGTATCGATCCTGTGGCTGATTCCCTCTGATCAATAAGCCATTGAACGGCTTTATCAGGGTATCCGTAATTCTGTTTTTTCTGTTTTTTGCGTTCGATGCGGTAATTAAGAAAATCCTCTGAAGAATAATGGCCTGTATCGGACGCGGAGGACCATACGAATCCAAGTGCAATGAGGATAATAACGGCAGATGCCGCCGCCTTGGTAAGGGTGTTTTTCATGATTGACTCCAATTTTAAAGCGATTAAATCCAGGAAACGGAAGGCCCGTTTCCGATAATAAAAAGTTAAATTTGTTTAACGATGATGATGTAGATAAATTTTCACTGATGAACTGCAATATAGTTATAAAGCGTAAATTTGCTTCGATATTTATCAAAATTTAACAGAACACAGTTGCCACTCACAGAAGAATTTCAGAATCGCGTAGTCCAGATCACAGCCGGTTACATTTCCGCGACCGGGGTGGAAGAATTGCTCTCGCTTCTCGAATCAGAAACCTCTAAATACCACTTCCACAGGGGCTGTGAGAACAACTTTGTGAGGATCATCGAGGGGAGTTTCAACCGGATAACACTGCTTCGCGATGTGCTGCGGTACCCGCTTCATCTTGAAGTGCTGGTATCGGTATCGGCAAACAGTAATTATCTGGCAGATATTCTTGTCAGAAATCCGGAGTTCGCTTACCGTCTTTTCGATCCGTCCCATCTCGAATCCGGTCTCGAACACGGTTTTTACAGGGAACTGATTATGGGTTCGTTGGTGAGATTCAAGTCATTCGAATCACGAGTGAACGCGATAAAGAGCGCGAAGAGGAGGGATATCCTCTCGACCGCCGTAAAAGATCTGGCCGGTTATCTTGATCTTAAAAGGGCGACAGCCGAGATGTCTGTAATTGCCTCGGTTCTTTCAGAAGCACTGTTCCTGACGGCTTTCGAGAAAAACCTTCAAAAATATGGACTTGGTCAGTTCACTTTCGAACACCTGTCAGGCAGCGTGAATCCAGGTGAGGATGAAAGGGAGCTTTTTACAAAGCTCTGTTCATTTGCTGTAATCTCACTCGGTAAACTCGGAGGAGGGGAACTCAATTACAGTTCTGACATTGACCTGATCGTCGTTTTCGAAGAGAATTTCACATTACCGAACGGCCGGGAGTATTTTGGACTTCTGAATGATACCATCATTCTCTTCACAGAGTCAGCAGTAACCATAACCGAATCAGGCTATCTTTTCAGGGTGGATTTCAGGCTGAGGCCCGACGGTCATGCCGCCCCCTTGGCCAGAACCCTCCGGGATACAATTCTTTATTACGAAACCCGTGGTGAGAATTGGGAGCGACAGATGCTGATAAAGGCCGGATTTCTGTGCGGCAGTAACGGGATTTACAACAGATTTATTTCATCGGTTACCCCGTTCGTTTATCCGGTAACCTTCTTCAAGTCACCGACCGAACAGGTGGCGGCACTCCGGAATGAGATGCTCCGTAACATAGGTGATGAGCACAATATAAAGCTTTTTAAAGGGGGAATTCGCGATATCGAATTCGCCGTGCAGGCACTTCAGCTTCTTAACGCGGGGAGGAACAAGGCACTAAGAACCGGGAACACTCTAACCGCGATCACCAGGCTTGAGGAAGCCGGGATAATCGGCACCGAAGAAGCGGAGAGCCTTGCGGAAGCATACGTTTTTTACAGAAAGATCGAGCATTACCTCCAGTTAATGAACGACCGGCAAACCCATGTGATCCCGCGGGAGGGTGACCTGCTTAAGAGTATGACCGTCTATCTTGGGTTCGCGATCAATGAAGAGTTCGATAAAAAACTTGCGGAATACAGGAAAAAGGTCAGGGGTTTTTATGAGTCGGTCATCGGTGTTGACAGCAGGGAAGGGACTGAGGTACAGGATATCACGTTCTTTAAAGACCTTGCGCGGGCCAGGAAAAACCTTCAATTCCTGAAAGAGGGGAAGGGCCTTGTTGAGATAAAGGAATTCGATTCACGCACCACATCACTATGGATGGAGATCGAGGAGAGATTCCTCGAAGACCTTTCCAAGACACGCTCACCCGATACGATCTTAACGAATATGGCGAAGATCATCGGCCGGACGGCTTTCCCCTCATACTGGTATGAGGCGATGAAGGACAATTTCACCCTCTGGTCGATCATGACACTCTGCGAGTACTCGGAGTTTTCCGTCAACCTGCTATTGGAGGATCATTCCCTGAAAGACCTCGTTTTTTCGGGGAAGCTTTTCGAGGAGATCGACCCTGAGGAGGATTCATATCTCTCTACCAAGGCATTGCTTTTCCTCGTTTCTTCCCAGTTCATGCTCGGGTTCATCAATGAAGAAAAGGGGTCAGCATCACTTTCCGCGACCCTGCGGCAAAAGATCAAGAGGATTGCTGCCACTATTCTGCCATCAGTCGGGGAGTATTTTATCGCAATAGCAGGCAGTTTCTCCATGGGAGAGATGCACCTTTATTCCGATGCCGACATCATTGTGGTGGTCGATGAAATCGGAAAACACCCTGAGGCTGAAGCGAATTTTCTACAGCTCCTCGCAAGGGTAAGAGAGGAATTGTCGCCATTGGGGGTAGATTGCCGCCTTCGCCCCGAAGGGAAGAGCGCGCAACTCGTCTGGGATATTAATGCTTATGAGAGCTATTTCGGGAAAAGGATCGCCACCTGGGAGT
>RHKR01000388.1 GCA_008363265.1 Chlorobiota bacterium | reverse complement strand
GGCTGTAGATAACCAGAACCTAAAGAGTGACGCGAGTGAAGAGACAGGAATAGTCCCCGTATCGGTTGATGAGCCGGGAATTGTTGCAGAAGATTATCACCTTTATCAGAACTATCCCAATCCTTTCAACCCATCCACCACGATAGAATACAAGCTAAAAGCAAGATCGAGGGTAAGGCTTGATATCTACAACTCAAGTGGTGAACTGGTAAAGACAATGATAAACAAGGAACAGGCGGGGGGATATTATTCGCTGACGGTAAGCGCCGAAGATATTGCAGCACCGGGCAATAACGCGGGAGGCCTCTCAAGCGGAGTTTACATTTACCGGATCAATGTGATCGATAGTGAAAAGAACATCCCCGTTTACATTAACAGCAGGAAGATGGTACTCTTAAAGTAGCGGAGTCACAAAGTCACAGAGTCACATTTGATTCTTTGATCCGGGTATTAAATTGGCTACCTTTTCCTCCTTCTGTTGGCTGCCGTTACCGGTTATATCCTTAAATTCCGCGGGCTCACCCGTGGCAGGGTCCTTGTTATCACGGGACTCCTTCTCCTCTTGATTGCCCTGACTCTTCCTCCTTTTCTGATCAGCTACGATGAGGCACGGAACCTCAGGGAGTGCGTCGTACTCGACTCAAGCATCCACCTTTACGAGATCCCTGAACGGGAGGGCAAAAAAGCCGGTCTGATAACCGAAGGGACTTATCCTGTACCAAGTCCACAGATCAATTTCACAGATCAATCCTGTTATGTATCACCTGTGGCAGTGTCAAGATGCACGATGACTGTGACTGTGACTGTGACTATTATATATAGATATAATAATCACAACAGAGATATGTGAAGATATTTACTGTGACCCCCCTATATCTATAGGGTCACGGTAACATATCACAATCCTTTGCCCATAATAATGATACGGAAGGAAAAGGTTTAATAACTACCGATAATGTGTTAATTTTAAAATTTGAATTAAAGTTTTTCAGATAAAAGAGAGACACGATATTTGACGGTTCTCCGGATAATCCTCATTTCGCTGTTTGTTACCATTTGTTCGATCTACGCCATTATAACGCTGCCATTCGACAGGAAGCACAACCAGTATTTTGTGCTTGCCCGGCTGTTCCCCTGGGGGATACTCAAGTTCAGCGGGATTAAGCTGGTTGTAACGGGGCTTGAGAACATCGAGAAAGACCGCGCGTATGTTTATGTGCCCAACCACAGCAGCATCTTCGATATCCCCGCGATGCAGCTGAGCGTGCCGAACAGGATGGTGATGATCTTCAAAAAGGAACTGGGGCGGATCCCTTTCTTCGGGTGGCAGCTTAACATGGGTCCCTACATTTCAGTTGACAGAAAGAACCCCAAAAGCGGCATGCAGAGCATCGAGGAAGCCGACCGCCTGCTGAACGACAGAAAATATTCGGTTCTCCTTTTCGCCGAAGGCACCAGAAGCAAGGACGGCGAAGTGCAGGAGTTCAAACGGGGGGCTTTCTACCTCGCCGTAAAAGTGAAACACCCGATTGTGCCCGTAACAATAACCGGTGCCCGTGAGAGGGCCAACGCCGGCGGAAAATTCAGGATAGTGCCGGGAACAATTCATGTGCACTACGATAAACCGGTCTTTCCGCCCGAAGGAAACATCGGAAAGAAAGAAGAACTTGAACTGATGGCAACGGTAAGGGAACGGATAATAGAGAACAAGAAAAGGATGGAAAATGAGCGTAACGGTTGATGATGTAAAGTATATCGCCCGGCTCTCGATGCTCCGGTTCGATGAGGATGAGCTCCTGCAGTTTACAGGGGAGTTCAACAGGATTATTGAATATGTGGGGAAGCTTAACGCGCTTGATCTCTCGGAAGTGGAGCCCCTCTATCAGCCTGTGGAGACACCACGCCCCACCCTCAGGGATGATGTTGCGCGACCGGGGATCTCTCACGACGAGGCTTTCCGCAACGCCCCCGAAGAGGAGAGCGGACACTTCAAAGTGCCGAGGGTGATCGGTGACAGATAAACCAATTTCTTTAGTGAGGGCCCGCCCGTGAAAATAGTGGCTATAATTCCCGCCAGATATGCCTCGACCCGCCTGCCGGGGAAACCGCTCGCGCAGATACTCGACAAGCCGATGATCGAATGGGTTTACAGGAGCGTGCGGAAGTCGCGCCTGGTCGAGAGGGTTATTGTTGCCACCGATGACCAGAGGGTCTTCGACTCGGTAAAAGCCTTCGGTGGGGAAGTGGTGATGACCCCGGGGGATATTCAGACGGGATCAGACAGGATCGCCTATGTGGCGAACCAATTGCCCGGCGCGGAAATAATCGTGAATGTGCAGGGGGATGAGCCCTTCATTTCAGGCTCGATAATAGATGACGCGGTAATGCCTCTCATCGTCGATACAAAACTGCAGGTTTCAACCCTCGTAAAGAAGATAAGCTCGGAGGCCGACCTGAACAATCCCTCGGTGGTAAAAGTGGTGTTCGACAAGTTCAGCAACGCCATCTACTTCTCGCGCTCGCCAATTCCTTACCTGAGGGATGCCGGTGATCTCGGCAAGGAGCTCGTGAACGGGCTATTCTACAAGCACATCGGGCTCTATGTTTACCGTAAGGATTTCCTCCTCTACTATACCAAACTGCCGCAGTCGGTGCTCGAGAACGCTGAAAAACTGGAGCAGTTGCGGATACTCGAAAACGGGTACGATATAAGGGTGGTGGAAACCGAAACAGAGAGCATCGCGGTTGACACGCAGGATGACCTTTACCGGGCGCGCACCTACGCCCTCTCATTCTCGTGAACCGGCAATCATAAAGGATTTTGATATTTAAGATGAATTGTATATTTTGTGACATTATAAATAACCGGGATCATGAGGGGATGATCTACAGGGATGAAAAGGTTGTTTCGTTTCTTGATATCAGGCCGTTGAACTACGGACACACCCTCGTGGTGCCCGTTGAGCATCACAAAGACTTCAGGGAAATGCCGGCGGATATGATGGGCGACTTCTTCAAGAGCGTGCAGACCATCGCGCTCGCCGTCGAAGAAGCCACCGGAGCCGATGGCTTCAACATTATCTGCAACACCGGTTCTGCCGCTTCGCAGACGGTGTTTCACCTCCATTACCACATTATCCCGCGGTTTCACGACGATAATGTCTTCAAGAGGCTCGATTTCAAGAAGTACGACGACAAGGTTAAAATGAAATTTTACGCTGAGAAGATCAAACAACACCTCGAAAAACGGGAGATCAAATAGATGGAAAAGAAGATCAGAGTTTTAGTGGCAAAGGCCGGCCTCGACGGTCACGACAGGGGAGCGAAAGTTATAGCCGCCGCCCTCCGCGACGCGGGTATGGAAGTGATCTACACGGGCCTCCGCCAAACCCCCGAAACGATTGTTGAGGCTGCA
>RHKR01000387.1:3433-6415 GCA_008363265.1 Chlorobiota bacterium | reverse complement strand
ACACCACAAAATGGTCGAATGATGTCTGTGCAACTCCCCTAAAACCGGGTGATATCTGGGCAGCCAAAGCCAACGATGGTTATGTGATATTTAAAATAACGGCGGTGGCAACTGACTCAGCCAGTATCGCCAATGGCCCTGCCACCTGGCCTGCAACGGTTGAGTATATTCACTCCCCAACCATTAATTTTAAGTAGTAATTATCAGGCAAGAATAGTCTTTAAAGGTCACACTGATTTATAACAGCACGCAGATACACGCGGATTTGACGGATTTTCGCAGAGAAATTAAATTACAAACTCTGCGTTTTTCCAATTAATCTGCGTGTATCCGCGTGCTCTACATATCTTATGAATCTATCTAAAATCTGTGTAACCCGTTTAACCCAAAAACTCCACATCTAACATTTAACATTTAACATTTCCTAAAGGAACTTCCCCGTAATACTTTTCCTGTTTTTGGCGATCTGTTCGGGTGTTCCTTCCGCGACGATGTTACCGCCTGAGGCTCCGCCACCCGGACCGAGGTCGATCACCCAGTCGGCAGCTTTTACCACATCAAGGTTGTGCTCAACTACCACTACAGTGTTTCCCTTGTCAACCAGCTTGTCTATCACTTTCAGAAGGACGTTCACATCCTCGAAATGGAGACCTGTTGTCGGTTCATCCATGAAGTAGATGGTTTTGCCCGTTGATATCTTGCTGAGCTCGGTTGCAAGTTTAACCCGCTGAGCTTCACCACCCGAGAGGGTTGTGGCCTGCTGGCCAAGCCGGATGTATCCGAGGCCGACATCATAAATAGACTGAATCTTTCTTTTGATGCGGGGCATGTCAGTGAAGAAGTCGAGTGCCTCGGTAACCGTCATTTCAAGAACATCATCGATCGATTTCTGTTTATAGAGCACTTCAAGTGTCTCGCGGTTATAGCGTCTTCCGTGGCAAACATCGCATTTCACATAGACATCGGGGAGGAAGTTCATCTCGATCTTCTTCAGACCGTCGCCACCGCAGGCTTCGCACCTTCCACCGGGGACGTTGAAACTGAATCTCCCGGGCTGATAACCCCTCATTTTTGATTCGGGAAGCTGGGCAAACAGGTCCCTTATGAAGGTGAAGAGGCCGGTGTAGGTAGCGGGGTTGGAACGGGGTGTTCGCCCTATCGGTGACTGATCCACTTCAATTACTTTATCAATATGCTCAAGACCTTCGATCGAAGCAAACGGAAGCGGAACATCTTTTGTGCCGTAGATCTCGATCATCAAACGTTTTACGAGTGTTTCGTTGATCAGGGATGACTTCCCCGATCCGCTCACCCCGGTGATGGCGATAAATTTCGCGAGCGGAAGTGAAAGATCCACCGACTTAAGGTTGTTCCCCCTCGCTCCTTTGATCTTTAGGGTCTGGCCGTTGCCCTCTCTCCTCTTGCGCGGCACTGAAACATGCCTGCGGTTCTGAAGATAATCGAGGGTTAGCGACCCTTCAATTCCTTTTTTCTTGAGCAGTTCTTCCGTTTCACCCATCGCGACCACCATTCCGCCGTGTTCACCGGCAGCAGGTCCGAGATCGATCAGATAATCGGAGCTTTCAATCGTTTCCTTGTCGTGCTCAACAACGATGATCGTGTTATTGAGATCGCGCAGCATTTTCAGGGAATTTATCAGGCGGACATTATCACGCTGATGAAGTCCGATCGATGGCTCATCGAGCACATATAGCACGCCCGCGAGCTGTGTACCGATCTGGGTGGCGAGTCTGATCCTTTGCGATTCACCTCCGGAGAGGGTTCTTGCTCCGCGTGAGAGGGTCAAGTAATCGAGTCCAACGTTCAGAAGGAAGTCGAGCCGTGACATGATCTCCTTGAGTATCGGTTTGGCAACAATCTCATCCCTGCCGTGGAGTTTTACATTCTCAAAAAAATCACGGCACTCCCCGATCGAAAGGGCACTGACCTCGCTGATATTCTTCCCTTCGAAAAAGACAGAAAGCGATTCTTTCTTAAGCCTGCCGCCGTTGCACGACCTGCATTCGGCAATGTTCATGAACGACTCGACCCATTCCCTCACCTTTACTGATGAAGTGGAGTTGAAGTAGTTCTGCAGGTAACCGATCACACCCGAGAACCGGTGCTTGTAGGCAACCTCTTTTTTACCACCGTAACTGTAGAAGAATTCATATTTTTCCTTCGAGCCGTGCAGAACTATCTCGCGTGCCTCGGGCGAAAGTTTTTTCAGGGGGGTATCGAAGTCGAACTGGAATCTTTTTGACACCGTCTCAAGCTGGTTAAAGATGTAGATGGGCCTCGGCTTCCCAAGGGCGGCGATGCCTTCCTGATTGATGGTCTTGTTCCAGTCAGGAATAATGAGATCGAGGTCAAATTCCTTCTTTTCGCCGAGACCTTCACAGTCGGGACACGCACCGAAGTTTGAGTTGAACGAAAATGAATTGGGGGCGAGCTCCTGATAGCCGATGCCGCAATTGGGACAGCTGAGGTGGCGGCTATAGATGTGGTCTTCGGTACCGTCGTTCACAATCATAACACCGTTGCCGTAATTCAGTGCCACTTCGACAGATGACTCGAGGCGGGAAATGATCGAAGGAGCCACAGTGAACTTGTCGACCATGATCTCGATGTTGTGGATCTTGTAGCGGTCGACCTGAAAGCCGGTATCGATCTCCTTAACCTCCCCGTCAACCCTTACCTTGAGGAAACCGTCTTTCATAATATCTTCGAACAGCTCCCGGTAGTGCCCTTTCCTTCCCCGGATCACGGGTGCGAAGAGTGAAATCTTTTTGCCATCGAACTCGCGGGTTATCCTTTCAAGTATCTGACCCGGATTCTGCTTTTGCACGGGAGAGCCGCAACTGTAGCACTTGATCACTCCGAGGCGGGCATAAAGGAGACGGAGGTAGTCATAAATTTCAGTCACCGTGCCGACGGTTGAGCGGGGATTACCCGAGGTTACCTTCTGTTCGATCGAGATGG
>RHKR01000387.1:0-3420 GCA_008363265.1 Chlorobiota bacterium | reverse complement strand
GATCAGGTCGACATCCGGTTTTTCGAGCATGTCGAGGAACTGCCGCGCGTAAGCCGAGAGGCATTCGATGTAGCGCCGTTGCCCTTCGGCGTAAATTGTATCAAAAGCGAGTGATGATTTTCCCGAACCTGAGAGGCCTGTAATTACAGTGAGGGAGTTCCGTGGTATCTCAATATCGATGTTCTTGAGGTTGTGCTCACGGGCACCTTTAACGATGATCTTATCGTGGAACAATTTATTTTCCGTGTTAGAAAAAGCAAAATCTATATATTTAGAACAAAATTTTAGTTTATTTAATTTCTTAATGCCTGAAAAAATATCTTCATACACTACAATTCGCGCGAAATCGGAGTCGAAATATAAAGAGAAGGGTTCAATCTTTCTCGCCTTCGCCCACCCCGTTGAAACCGTGGCTCAATTTGAGGAATTGCTGGCAGGATACCGGAAACAATATTATGATGCTGTGCACCACTGCTCCGCTTTCAGGCTGATCGACGGCTCATTCAAATACTCCGATGATGGTGAACCTTCGGGCACCGCCGGGTTGCGTATATTCAACGCGATCGAGCATCGTGGATTGAATAATATTGCCGTGATAGTTGTGCGATACTTCGGCGGGGTGAAACTCGGCGTGGGTCCGCTCGGAAAAGCCTATTACGACACTGCCCTCGAGGCGCTTGCCAACGCGAACCCGGTTACACTTCACAGATTCGTCCGGTGCGTCTTCTCCGCCCCCTACGAACTCTCATCATACCTCTACCGACACCTCGCGGGCAGCGATGTAAAAATAATCTCGTCCGACTATGCTACGGGGATATCTCTTGATGTATGGATAAAGGGAACTTCTGCCGGTGAGATTATAGAGGGGATACTCTCACTTGCCAACGGACAGGTTGAATATCTGGAAACAGATGAGGAACACTACTTCCCACAGGATCAGACCTGATGTCTAAAGAGGGTGGCCGCCAGAACATCCTCGATCATTACCACCACCGCGGAACCTTCAGGAGGAACCCTTCCGAACGACCATTTTTTCTCAAAAAGATGATATGAGAACCTGATGGCCACTTCCCTTTTCCGGTTGTAGTGGTAGACGTTAACCCACTGAAGTTTATGCGTGGAGGGGAACCCAAGAATTATTGGTTGTTCAGTTGAAAGAACGGCAAACCGCTCCCTGATGTTAAGTTTGGCTTTGTGCTCGAGAATCCGGTAAGTAAGGGGATGTATGTCGAGTTCCGTGATCTTCCCCGCCAGATGCCGGCAACAGTACCTTATCTCGAGTGTTTCAAGAAACTTTGCCCGGAACTTACGGTTGTCGTTGCACTTGCAGTCTAGCCGGGTGATCTTCTTTTTGTCGGCCTCACTCAGGGGTGAGAGGTCATCTATCCGGGGGTTGTAATAGAAGAGCGAGTTGTGCTCCGTCATCGAACTGACGGCCTCGCGAAGGTCGGTGAACACCCTGATACCCCTTCTTGTCTCCTTCGATATTTTGCTTCTCGAAACTGCGGCAATCTTTAACATGTTTTTCTTTTTAGTGGGGAAACGTGACATTTACCGATCCAAATTTACCAAAATTTTCTTCTCCATTATCTTTACATTAAGTGGTTTATTTTTAAACAATTTTATAAAGAAATTGAAGAAAAGTCACCTTTTAACACCTGCGGTTCTGATCACTATCTGGTACGTTCTCACACTGCCCGGGTGTGCCCTGACGGGTGATTTCATCCGGGAGGGTGCGGGTTCCGCGCCACCGGCCGGCCACCCTGAATTCGTGGTTTTCTTCATTGGTGACGCGGGTAAAGTCAGGGAGCGTGAATCTGAGCCGGCACTTGTTGCTTTGAGGGACGACTTGAAAAAAATCTCCCCCGACTCTTCCCTGGTTGTATTCCTTGGCGATAATATTTACGATAACGGCCTGCCTGACGAGGGACACCCCGCCCGTGCAACTGCCGAAAGATATTTGATCGCCCAGCTGAACGTGCTGACCGGAGGCCACCGGGCTGTATTCATTCCGGGAAACCATGACTGGGATGGACTCTCACCCGCTGGTGCAAACCTTCTCCTTAACCAGCAGTATCTGATCGAAAGCCTCTCAGGCGGACAGGCACAACTTCTTCCCCGGAATGGCTGTGGCATGCCGGCGGCGATCGATATCGGTGAGTCGCTGAGGCTTGTTCTCTTCGATTCTCACAAGTGGTTCAGGGAGCAGTCAGGTATCATGGATACGAACCAATGCACAGATCATAAGCATAAAGAACTATTTGCCGCACTGAGGGAGACTCTGGCGAACTCAGGCCCGAGGCGCACAATTCTTGTTCACCATCATCCGTTCGTTACTTACGGCGAACATGGCGGATATTTCGACTGGAAAAAACACATCTTCCCCCTTACCGCATTCAACAAATATTTGTATCTCCCCCTGCCGGTGATCGGGTCATTGTATCCCATTGCCAGGCGGAACGGGATCACTGTGCAGGACCTCTCTTCTTCGGTTTATAAGCGGTTCAGTGACAGCATTAGAGCCGTCTCCAGGGACTTCCTTCCACTTTTTTCTGTTTCGGGCCACGAACATTCTTTACAGATTATAAGGGAATCCGGCCCGGCCGCACTGCAGCTGGTCTCGGGAAAAGGGACACGGCTAACAGACGGAAGTGTCTCCGCTGATGAGGGCTCTCTTTTCGCCTCCCCTTTACCGGGATATATGCGGCTTGAGATAAGGGAAGGCAATAAATTCTCAGTGACAGTAATGGTCGCTGAGGAGAATAAAGCTCCCAAAGAGGTTTTTTTCTTAAATTTAACAGAAAAATAGAAATTTGCATGAACCACTCCCAGGCTTGCGAGATATTAGGAATAAAAGACGGAGCTGATCCTGAAACGATCAGGCGGACCTTTGAGAAACTGAACAGCGACATCACGAGGCAGATCGAGACGGCGGGTTCGAAATTCCTCAGGGATACGCTGGTCAAGAACCGGAAGGCACTATCGGAGGCTTACCAGCTGCTGATCGGCGACAGTTCGACCGATGGCTCACTCGCCTTCAACGCGGCATACAAATTGCTGATGACCGGTGAGAACGATACCACCGAAGATGTTGAAGAGCGCTTCCTGAAACTGAAAGAGGAATACAGTTACGGACTCAGGTCGCCGAACATCAGGATCAGGGAGATCGCCGCGGCTGACCTTAAAGTACTCTCCGATGTTTTTGAGCACATTATCGCCAATATTAAAAAACCGGCCGATGCCGTTCTTCCCCACGCCCTCATCGAAAACATCAGGGAGGAAGAGCGTGCAAGCGTGAGAGAGGAATTCAGGGAGAAGTTCGAACAACTCAAGAAAGAACACTCAGCGAGGGTCGAGGTACTGGAAGACAGGATATCTTCCCTTTCATCTGAGAAGACGAGATTGATAAATGACCTGACC
>RHKR01000386.1 GCA_008363265.1 Chlorobiota bacterium | reverse complement strand
AGGAGAATCTCTTCAAAACTTATAAACCCGCGCCTTTGAAATATGACAACATCTTCGAGTTCGATGGTCAGGAGTTATACGACGAAGTTACCTGCACAGCAAAAGAGATCAAGAACCTGCTGTTGACTCAGAACGACCTGCAACCGTCGGATATCTGCGTTCTTTTTCATAGAATATCAGGTTTTACTCCCTGGATCCGGGCTGTCTTCGAATCCTACGGCCTCCCTGTAAACATAACCGACCGGTTCAAAACCGGTGATTTCCCCTCCGTCTCGGGTTTGATCGACCTGCTTAATGTCCATTTCTCAAGATTCGACCACACCGCGGTCTCACGCGTTCTCACCAACCCCTCGCTGCGCCGAAGGTACGGTGATCCTGTTCACTTTAAGCACGCATGTGCATACATTAAGGTCGGAAGTGGTTACGGCAAGATGCACAGACTGCTTACTGACTCGGCCAATGCCCTCGCCGCGAAAGGTATCCGGGTGGATGAGGATGGCGAAGCAACAGGTATTACTGCTTCAATCCTCTCTGCCCTGAAGACCATCGAATTGTTGCATGATGATCTGGCGCCCCTGACGGTTGATCAGGAGCCGGGTCAGTTCATCCACAATTTCCGTCACCTTATCGGAAAGACCGGCTATCTTGCCAAGTTCCTGAACGGCAAGGGAGGGTCAGCCCTCTTTAACATAAGGGCTCTCTCGTCTTACATCCGTTCAGCCGACCGGTTGTTTCAGGTGCTTGGCGATTACGACAACAGGATAAGAACGTTCGAAGAATATCTCGAAATTCTCATCGACCTCTCTCAGGAGACGAGGTTCAACCTGATAGAACAGCCTGAAACAGGTATCATGATCACAACTCCCGACGAGATCCGGGGCCTGAAGTTCAGACATCTTTTTATCTGCGCGCTGAACGAAGGCGACTTCCCCACACGCTACAAACCCGAGATATTCAAATATGACGGGCCTGCCGGGCAGATCAAACGCCACTCGGCAGAGGAAAGGCTTCTCTTCTATCAGGCTCTCTCTGCTTGGAAAGGGGAGAAAAACGGGAATCTCTACCTGACCAACAGCAGAAGGTCACAGAAGAAGGAGAATGTTGAGTCATTCTTTAAACGGGAGATGCGCGGCCTCTTCACCATTACCAGGAAAGACACTTCCATCTACGATTCCATGATCTACTCGGGACGTGAAGAATGGGAATCGGGCGTTTGGAGAGACATCGCCAACGACGAAGTTAAAAATGAGGTCAGAAGCAGGATCAAGGATCACCTTCAACAGTCGAACCGCGCTGATGGGTATGAGGGAAGCAACTTCGCAGGATTCATTGATGTTGATCAAAGCGATGAAACAAGTCCGGGATATCCTGTGATCAGGCGGGTTAACGAACCTTTCGCCCCTACTGCACTTGAAACCTACGCGAATTGCCCCTATCAGTTCTTCGTAAAACACATTCTCAATCTGAAGCCGGTTGAAGACCTCTCTGACGATCTGGATGCAAGGGAATCGGGAATTCTACTGCACGGGATACTGAGTGCTTTCCATACAAAACTGCTCAATGAAAAGAGAACGGTAAGCAACTGCTCTGATGATGAGTTGAAAGAGTTTTTGAGAGAAATGGTCGAGATCGCAGTAAATGATCAAAAGGTCAGATTGAATGAACTGCTCGACACTGAATCGTTTATTGCCGCGGAGAAAGTACTCGGTATTGCCGGCGATGCCACAATGTCGATACTCTGGCGATATCTCCTTGAGGCACGTGAAAATAAAACCGGCCTCATCCCTTCCCTCTTCGAGAACAGGTTCGGAGGCCTCAGTTTAACCGGGCTTGGAAGTGAAAAAATACCAGCCCCTTATGAGGTCAGGATTCACGGAACCATCGATCGTATCGATATCAACCCGGATGAAAAAGTTTACAAGGTGATCGACTATAAATCAGGTAAAAACGATTACGCGGAGAAGGATATCGCCTCGGGACGCAAGCTCCAGATACCGGTTTATTTACTGGCTACAGTGAAAGGGAAGGTCACAGGCATTCCGGAAGACCACCATTACCTTTTTCCTCAGATATTTTCATTGAAGTACAAAGAGGATGAGTTCGGGCCGAAAGATGTGGCAACGCCGAGAGGCTCGAATGAAGATACTCCTGAAGTCGCGGAACGGGTTTGGACCAACCTTCTGTCAACCACTGAGGAGAACATCAGGAAGTTTGTTCTGGGTATCTATGAGGGGAAATTCCCCCTGACGAGCGAACCCGCCAGGGAGGAAAAAGGATGTAAATACTGTGAATTCAGTGACCTGTGCCGGGTTAAGGAGCACAAGCCTTTAGAAGCCGCTCAAAACCCTTCAGTACCGGCATCTCTGCCTGACCCCATGGAATGACATTTTTCAGGAGTTCATTTCCTTTGTCGATCTGCGACTGATTGACCTTCTTTCCTCCGGAAACCGAAGTGATCATTTCAGGCAGCATTTCCACCAGTGCGGCGAGTGTGGCTGCATGTGGACGGATCTCATGGAGTATCGGATTACGGTTTATCACACCTTCAAGGTCTGTTAATCCTGATTTCCAGTGATCTATCTGGCTGAGTAACCGGCCAACCGCGGAGGCATCCCTCGAATCGATGAGAAGATCGACATTCTCATTGAATTGTCTCGCCACTTTGGCATCAGCCCGGGAAGCATCAACAGTTCTGGTATAAGGTGAGTACTGGGTGTATTTCACCCCAAGACGGTGACGCTTGTACTCTTTAACGGGTTCGAGTATGTCAACAAGCATCTTGAGAGGCTTGATATCCTCCCCTCCGGTTAGCCTGCGGAGCATCATCAAGTGATTCTTTTCGTGAAGAAGTCCGACCTCCTCAAGTTGCAGACTGATCCTGTCGAGCCGCCTGTACATGTCCTGCACATCATTCACTGTGTTCGGCGACCAAAGCCTTTCTGCTATCGCGGCAGTCCTCGGCCAGATGCGTGAATCGACGTTTTCATGAGTGACCATCTCCGCCCACATGGTTGCCTCTCCACCCAGGATGTTTGCCATCTGCTCAGCCGGCAGCACGGTATCAGGCGAGATTGGATGGTTTGTGTAATGAAAAGCTGTCGATTGGTTTAGATCGATATACCAGCCGTTCGAAAGGATCACTTTGTAACCGTCTTTCGAAGCCTGAAGCAGTGCCTTCTTCCCGCGCCACGAATGGATCACGATCTCTTTCGGCATCTCAGGCTGAAGTATCTCGTCCCACCCGACCATCTTCTTGTTGTTCTTCTGAAGTATCTTTAATATCCGTTTATTGAAGTACGCCTGAAGATCGTGCTCGTCTTTGATATTGTTGTTTACCATGAATTTCTGAATATCAGGGTTGCTCTTCCAATGGTCGGGTTTAACCTCGTCTCCTCCGATATGGAAGTACTCATCCGGAAAGA
>RHKR01000385.1 GCA_008363265.1 Chlorobiota bacterium | reverse complement strand
TTGAGGAACTGATCTTTAGCCTGTCGGAAGACAGGCTTTTTTTTGAGGGTCCTGAATAAAAAAGGTCTGTGCCATCGTGCTGCAACACTTCAGGCACAAACCCGTATAAAACTCAGAATAAGAGGGGTATAATTAGTCTCTGTTATCAGTTCTGTGAGCTCTTCTCTCCGCTTTTATTCTTTCCATTCTCTTTTTGATGGAAGGTTTAACGAAGAAAGTTCTCTTTTTGAATTCCTTTAAGATACCTGAGCGCTCATATTTCTTTTTGAAGCGCTTTAATGCTTTATCGATTGATTCGTTCTCTTGTACAGTAATGCCTATCAAGCGAATGCCTTTCTTAATTGGTGGAAGCTAATAACTCTTTTATACCTTTACTCTGAAACTCAACGGTGAGACGAACCTTCACCGATGATATCCTGTTCTTGGCCTTTACCACGCCGAAATCTTGCCAGCCTTTGTGGTAAAGCACCATGCCAACTTCATAATCATTATCGGGTGAATAGTCAACGGCTTCACCCATATCGATGTCTTTAACGGAGAATGCCTCACCGGCTGGAGTTGCTATCTCCATTTTGGTTACGGCCGCGCAGGTCTTGCAGTATGCTTCTATGTTTTTTGTTAATCGTGCCATACAATTTAAATTTTAGCTTTAAAATATACGGAAAATTTTCCCTTATTTCAAGTGCAAAGGAAAATTACCACTTTTTAAAAATGTTTTTTGTCTTTTTTACCTTTTTTGAAGCCTTCAGAACCACGCTCACGCGAGTTGAACTCCTGAAAACGTCTCGGTTTGCCTGTGGAGGAACCACTATCTGACCCGGAACCACGACCTCTGCCGTAACCGCCTTCTGAGCTTCCACTACGGCCTCTGCCATATCCGCCTTCTGAGTTGCCTGAACGGCTTCCACCGTAGCCACCTTCTGAGTTGCCTGAACGGCTTCTACCGTAACCGCCTTCTGAGTTGCCTGAGCGGCTTCTGCTGAATCCGCCACCTGAACCGCTGTAGCGTTTCTTCTTGTCTTCTCTGAAAGCACCGTGACGCCTCTCGGATGAACCGCTTGGCTTGCTGTCGGATATCTCAACTGATATCTTGCGGCCCCTGTATTCTTTATCCTCGAAAGCTTTCATAATAATGTCCGTGAACTCTGCGTCGGCCTCAAAGAATGAGAAGTTGCGCTGCAGTTCGATGTCGCCGATCTGGATATCAGAAAAACCTGTGTAGTCATTTATCAGCCCCATAAGACCACCCGGCTTGATGTTATCGGTTTTGCCGAGATTGATAAAGAAACGGGTGAAGTTTACATTATCTCTTGAGGTCTTCTTAAACTCTACCGAAACGAATTTCATGATGAGTTCTTCCCTGTCGAGCCACTCAAGTTTTCTGTAGATCTCGGGGAGGAACGATTCGATCTGGGAGTAGTCAACCTCAACTTTTTCCATTCTGTCGATGAGATGGAAAAGCTGTTTTTCGCAGATCTCCTTACCTGATGGCATCGTACCAAAGGTGAATTTTTTATTGATCTGTTTTTCCATCTTGGTTATCAGATGCTTCTCTTTCGCGTTTGAAATGACGATCGAGGTACCTTTTCTTCCGGCTCTGCCGGTTCTTCCACTTCGGTGGGTGTAAAGTTCAATTTCTTCGGGAAGGCTGTAGTTGATGATATGTGTCAGATTGTCGACATCAAGACCCCTCGCCGCCACGTCAGTTGCAACAAGTATCTGGAGGTGTTTTATTCTGAATTTGTTCATCACCTGGTCGCGCTGTGCCTGGCTGAGATCGCCATGAAGAGCATCGGCATTATAACCGTCTTTCATCAGAAGATCGGCAACTTCCTGGGTCTCCCTGCGGGTTCTGCAGAAAACGATACCGTAAATTTCGGGGTTATAGTCAACTATCCTTTTAAGCGCGAGGTATCTGTCTTTGGCATAAACCATGAAACAAACATGCTCAACATTTTCGGCACCGGAGTTCTTTTTACCGATGGTGATCTCTACAGGGTTTTCCATATAATTTTTTACGATACCTGTGATCTCTGAAGGCATGGTTGCCGAGAAAAGAAGCATGTTCTTGTCTTCGGGTGTTTCAGCGAGAATTGCTACGAGCTCATCCCTGAATCCCATGTTCAGCATCTCATCAGCTTCATCGAGAACAACGGTCTCAACTTCAGAGATGTTGATCTCACGCCTGTTGATAAGATCAAGAAGTCTTCCCGGGGTGGCGGAGATTATCTGGGCACCGCTTTTCACCGCTCTGATCTGTCGCTCCATGCTGGCACCACCAAACACGGCCGCGATCTTGATCTCTTCTTTATATTTCGCGTAGCTCGCGAGATCATCAGCGATCTGAAGGCAAAGCTCACGCGTCGGTGAAAGTATGATAGCCTGTACTTTTTTCTTGTCCGTATCTAAATTCTGGATCACCGGAATGCCAAATGCGGCTGTTTTTCCCGTTCCGGTCTGTGCAAGGGCAATTATGTCCCGGCTGTTGTCTTCAAGCAGAAGAGGTATCACCTGTTCCTGAACCGGGGTCGGGGTCTCAAATCCCATTTCTGTAATTGCTTTAATTATGTTTTCGTCTATTCCAATTTCTTTGAACATGTTTTCCTTTTGACGCGGTTGTGGGTACTCACGTCTGTCTGTTGTGTTTTGTCTTTAATTACTACAGGCATGCATTTACATTTCCGGCCGGGCATAGCGCTGTGGCCATCCAATGTGTTTTACCGTGCTGTATCGTTAAGGATTTGATTTTTCAGGGGTGATCCGGTGATCAATAAAAGGTGAGATTTAAGCACCAATTGCCGCTCTTACAGGCCAGTTTCCGGAAAGATCAATTTTCCATCTTTAAAGGTACGAATATTTTACTCCATAAAAAAACCGTCACCCTTCCGGGCAACGGTCCTGGTAAAAATCTGCAGGATATGTGGTCTCAACTAACCTCTAACCTCTAACCGTTAACCACTAATTCTCTCTTTTCGGTGTAATTACGAGCACTGGGCAATCGGAGTGCCTGATAACTTTTTCGGCGACACTTCCGAGGAGTGTGTGAAGCAGACCCGTCTTGCCCTGGGTGGCGATAACTATCAGGTCGATGTCGTTCTCGGTGGCGTATTTAACTATCTCTGCATGGCTGACACCGAACCGTATGGCTTTCTGGAAATTCGCTCCGCCGTACTTTGCGGACATTTCCGCGATGCACTTGTCAAGCTCGCGCTCAGCCTGTTCCGACATTTCCGACTCTATTTTTTCCTGAGTAAGGTCGAATGTCCTGATCGCCAGTATCGGCTTAAAGTCTTCGATCACATGGAGGACATGGATCGTGGCATTGTATTTGTGTGCCCTCTCAACCGCGTATTCAGCTGCGGACATCGAGTACTTACTGAAATCGGTCGGGAATAAAATATGTTTTAACTCAGCCAGGTTCGACATTGTTATCCTCTGTTACAGTCCGCAAAAAAGTGATTTAAGCTTCTCACACTTGTCATTGGTTACAATTGCTCGCACGTTGTCGCCGGTCTTGTTGATCAGGATACCCATTTCGCCCTGATCATTGGTGTAACATGAGCCTGACATTACCTGCGACATGATCTTTGTATCAAGATCGAGTTTTTTGTGGTTGGTAAAATACTTTTTATCAACTTCAAATATGTAAACCAGTTTTCCTTTGGAGTCCTTCAGCACAATATGCCCGAACTTCTCCCCGTTGGTATCCGAGACCACTGCACCGACATACTCCCAGCCGGAAGGACAGACCATGTGCATATCGTAATCGAGTCCTCTCGAGGTGAAGAACGATTTAAGTGTGTTGGTATCGCTCGAGGCGATCTGAGGCGAAAGTTTCGCATCGAGTATGGCTTTGAAGTTGTCCATCGCCATTTTATCGAAAGTAACTGACGACTGTACGATGTCAAGTCCAGCAATATCGGCACTGTCCGAGTATTTGAATATGAAAAGCGTGATGAAAACCACCGCGATGGCTGCCGCGTAAGCAAAAGGACGCAAGGTGAAAGCTTCCGGCTTTCTTGTTGCCTTCTCTGAGAGATGTCCCGTCCTGATATCAAGCAGTATTCTGTTCCTCAAAGATGAGGGGCAGCGGGCGAATGCGCATTTTTTCTTAATGGTGGATTTAACGGCTGACTGAACCTCAAACTCCCTCTTCATCACGGGGTCTGTGGCCTTCAAGCCCTCCAGTTCAGCGCGCAGGCGTGAATCTTTTATTTCATTATCTACCAATGCAGCAATAAGTTCGGCGTAGTCTTGTCTGTTCTTATCGTGTATCATATCATCTAATTCTTAACATAACCTTTCGATCCGGCGTAGTCATACAGTTTGGCATAGAGCATTTTTCTGGCTCTGTGTAGCCTTGACCTGACAGTACCTACGGGACAATCTATGAAATCAGCAATTTCTTCATACGTGTATCCCTCAATATCCGCAAGAATCACAACGGTCCTGAAATCTTCCGGAAGTGTGGATATGGCAGAGGACACCTGATCATCAAGCAAATTGTCGAAAATCTCCTTCTCGAGGTGAGCGTCTTCTGTGGAGGAGGGTTTCACATTTTCGTAGAAGTTCTCAACCTCTTCGTAATCGAACCTTTCGGGTTCCTTTGTTTTCTTACGATAGGTGTTGATGTAGGTGTTCTTCATAATTCTGAACAACCACGCTTTACAGTTGGTTCCCTTCTCAAACTTGTCGAAGAAACGGAACGCGCGCATGTACGTGTCCTGTACGAGGTCACTGGCCTCGTCAGAATCG
>RHKR01000384.1 GCA_008363265.1 Chlorobiota bacterium | reverse complement strand
TCAGTCTGGGCAGATATTACGATCCCGGGACCGACTGCATCGGGCGACCCGACTTTCACAGGTCAGCAGGCATGGTACAATATGATAGTTGCTGTGCATCCCACCAATCCGAACATTGTTTACGCGGCCGGTCTCGATGCTTTCGGAACCGATAACGGCGGCACTTCGTGGGAACAGATATCGCGCTGGGACGCTGAGAGAACTCAACCTGAGTTTGTTCATGCTGATCACCACATAATCGTTTTCAATCCACTCAACCCCAGTACCGTCTATTCGGGCAACGATGGAGGCGTCTACAGAAGTTACAACGGCGGTTCAGCATGGCAGCATCTGAACAACGGCCTTGCCATCACTCAGTTCTACTACGGCGCGGTTCATCCGACCCTCTTCAGGCTCTATGGTGGTTGCCAGGATAACGGAACAATTGCCAGCGACAATTCACCCAACTGGGTTGAAATAATCGGAGGTGACGGCGGTGCAACAGAAGTTGACTACAACGATCCCAACTTCGTTTACGGTGAATACACCAATTTCTGCTTCTACAAATCAACCGACGGCGGTGCCAATTTCACTAAATCGATGAACGGAATCCCCGTGGGTCCCGGCATTTTCGACGGTACAACCGACAGAACCCTCTTTATTACCCCGTTCATAATGGATCCGAACAATCCGAATATCCTCATTGGCGGTACTTTCAGAGTGTGGAAGACCACCGACCAGGCAGCGAGCTGGAACCCGATCTCCGGTGATCTTACCGGTGACGGAACAGGAACCGAGGGTGCTTCGATCTCAGCACTCGCGATCGCCAAAGGAAACTCCGATGTAATTTACGTCGCAACCACGGGCGGCAAAGTGCAGGTAACCACGGATGGCGGGACCAACTGGACTCTCAGGGAAAGCGGACTTCCGCAGGCATACGCGACCAGAATTGCGATCGAACCTAACGATCCCGCGACTGCATATGTATCGTTCTCAGGTTTCTCCGATGGAAATAAAGTGTTCAAGACCACCAATTATGGCGCAACATGGACCAACATATCGGGCAATCTCCCGAATATTCCCGTCAACTCACTTCTCGTGGTTCCTACAAGGAACGACGCGATATTCGCGGGAACCGATCTTGGTGTGTTCACCACTACCGACGGCGGCACAACCTGGTTCAGGGATGGACTCAGCCTCCCCAACGTTGCCGTATTCGATATGGATTACCGCGCGTCTGATGACAGGATTTTCGCCCATACCCACGGTAGAGGCGTTTACTCTTCACCGGCGGGTCCGACCTCTGTGAAAGAGACCGCCTCGAACCCGGGTACATTCACACTGATGCAGAACTACCCTAACCCGTTCAACCCTTCAACCAAAGTCAGGTTCACCCTCCCGGCATCCGGTGAAGTGAACATAAAGGTGTTCGACGCTCAGGGCAAGGAAGTGGCGGTTCTACTGAATCAGTCGATGAACCCCGGCACCTTCGAAGTTGAGTGGAACGGCACCGACCGCGCAGGCAACAAACTTAGCTCCGGTGTCTATTTCTGCCGCCTCACTTCAGGCAACACCCAAAAAACCATCAAGATGATACTGAACAAATAGAGAGTATAAAAAGGTAAAATTCAGGACGCGGATACACACGGATGTAACGGATTTTCACAGAGAAATAGTCGATTTTTCCGCGTTTATCTGTAAAATCAGCGTGTATCCGCGTCCTCTTAAAAGTACTTGATTTTTCTCACCGTGGTAATCACTATTTAAGTTTATATTTACTTGTCTAATTAAGGAACATCCCATGAAATTGGCAACAATTCTGCTTGCGCTATTGCTCACGGCAGGGTTCTCGGGCTGCGGTAACAGCGACTCCGGCACCCAGGGGCAAGGTAGCAACAACAATTCAGGCACTACAATCCAAGCCAACAAAACAATAGCGATCGTCCAGATACTGAAACTTACAGTTACGAGTGAGACCGAGTGGACAGCCCGCGTCGCCGTAACCCGGCTATTTGAAGACGATGCCTACCCAAGTATCGCTGTTCTTAACGGACAGTATGAGGTTCAACCCAACTTCAGACTCGATGATGAGAAAAAGATCATGAGTAACGAAGAAAACGATGGTCTGATTGCCTTCTCAAAGAAGAAGGATGGCGATCTGGTAAGAGTTGAGATGTTTCTCAGCGATAACGGTTGGTTTATTAACAAAGTAATTAAATAATTCCCCGGGAGGAGAATTTCTCATGAGACGAATTTCAACAATCCTTTTTTCTTCCGCTACGATCACTATATCCCTGATCCTTGCGTTCATCTACGCCGGCTCTCATACCGGCTTGATCACAATGGATGATTATATCCAGTTCAAGATCGAACAGAAGAAATTGAACAAACCCAAATCCGGATATCCCGATGAGGCCATGAAATGGTACATCGAACAGAGGAAATCCGCGACGGGTCAAATACCCGAGAACTGGCGCGCCGAAGCGATGGAGCACATCGCGCGTTATAACATGAAGCCCGATGCGATAGAGGGGGTAAACGCCCTGGCGTGGTCTGAACTCGGCCCGAATAACATCGGCGGCAGGGTAAGATCAGTACTTGTTCACCCCACCGATCCGAATATTATCTACGCCGCGGCTGTAAGCGGGGGTGTCTGGAAAACCACTAATGGCGGCACTTCGTGGGTACCCCTCAAGGACCTGATGGAGAACCTCGCGATCTGCGCGATGGCATGGGATCCGGCCAACCCAAACACCATTTACGCCGGAAGTGGAGAAGGCTTCTACAACGGTGATGCCGTGCGGGGAGAAGGTATCTTCAAAACCACAGATGCCGGTGCCTCATGGACGAGACTTTCGGCGACCAACAACACTGATTTTCATTATGTGAACAAGCTCGAGTACGACCCGACAACCTCGACCCTTTGGGCTGCCACAAGAAGCGGTCTGCACAAGTCGACCAATGGGGGCACTTCATTCACCAAAATTATTGCGGTTAGCAACTGCATGGATATCGAAATTGCGCTTACAACTCCAAGAACCATTTATGCTTCTTTCGGTCACTTCGCACAGTCTGAACTCCGCAGATCAACCGATGCGGGTGCCAACTGGTCATCGATATTTACACAGTCGGGCATTGGCAGACTCGAGATAGCCGTCTCCAGGTCAACCCCGAACACTGTATATTTTTCCGGGCACAAACTCTCCGATAACCAGTGCGGCGTGTTCAAGAAATCGACAAACAGCGGAACCAATTGGACCGATGTAACAATCCCCGGTCCCGCGTTTTCGGGAGCTTCCACCTACACTTCCGGGCAGGCCTGGTACAACAACATCCTCGCTGTCGACCCAAATAACGTGAACATTTTATACGCGGCAGGTCTCGATGCATGGAAGACCACCAACGGCGGCTCGACATGGACTCAGATATCAAACTGGTACACCTCGGCCGGCGCTCCGCCATATATGCATGCT
>RHKR01000383.1 GCA_008363265.1 Chlorobiota bacterium | reverse complement strand
GTCACTTCCTTGTAGTTGGTAAGGGTGCTTATGCCGTGGAAGTCCATCGTCCAGCGTGCATCCTTGTCCATCCAGAGTATCTTCCTCTTCTTGATCGAATTGGCCTGTAATCCGGTGGAACTGTTCAGATAATTCTGGAACCAGGTCTGCAGTTGCCAGCCTGCCGCTTCTTCGTAGGGCCGCCAACCGTTGGTGATCTCGACGAAATCACCTCCGCCCGACATTATGATCCGCACCGAATCGCCGGGCTTGACCGACCCCGCTATCATCTTCCGGATGTTTGTGGCGAAAGTACCTAGATTCTTGCTGAAATCACCGCTTACGTCCACCCCGTAGAGTATCTTTTGCGGCGTCCGGGTGGTGTCGACATTGAACATTTCACCAAGTCCGATACCGAGCTCAAAGAAATTCTTGCCGGGTGCCTTTTTCTCGGAAGACCAGTAGGTTCCGAAATTAAAGGGAAAACTGTACGTCATTTTCAGCGATGACAAAGCCGCTACATTGGGCACCTTCGCGTATAGATAATTGAACCCCATCGTATCTGCCTTCGGCGTAAACGTAAGTGTTGGCAGTTCGTAGATCAACGGGTGGGTGAAGGTGGAACTTGTCGTCTTGAACATTACATGTAGCGGCACACTGACCAGGGAATTTGCCCTGAGAAGACCGTAAGGCAGTTCCGCGATCGTTTGGTTGTTTACATGTTGCAATGGAACCAGGTAGGTTATCTTCACCTTCCTCTTTTCACCCGACCGGAGGGGGAAGATATGCAGCTCGTACTGATCGCCGATCTTGGTCAGATAACCAGGATCGGGGTTTGTGGGGATGTGTATGATACTGTCATACATCCTTCTGGCCGTCCAGGTATCAATGTGCAGTGCTTGCATCACATTGTTACCCATCCAGAGCCAGAAATCCTTCATTATCGCACCTTGTGGGAGCTCAAATCTGTGGACTATTTCAACATTATTGTTGCCGAACATGCCGTTATCGGTGTACCACATATAGAGCGACTGCTCCGTGAAAGCACCACGTGGCTCTACAACCAAGGTCACATCTTTCATATAGGCTGCCCTTTCAGGCACCCATGGCTGCAGGGGAATCCTCGCTATCAACGTATTGATGGCGGAAATATCCGCGAATAGCATCACCGCTATAATTATTAAATACGTTCGCCTCATTTAGAAGCCTCCTTTCGACCACCCCGGACCTGCAGTGATCTAAAAAATCGTACCGGCCCCCGGACCCCCCGGGTTTTTGCATGCACCGGTACTTTTTATTCCGGTCTTATAAACTTAGGTATATCTAAACAGAATAACAATACCTGTATATTCATTTAAGTCACAACAGCCGGACCCCATTGAAAAAATTTTCGTAACTTTGCAGTCAGGTTTTTAAGAATCATCATCACCGGGTACCGGCACTGACTCCTCTTCTCATTCTGATAACGAGCCGCTCCCTGAACCATCAATCCGGAGATCATTTATGAGTAAAAAAATATCGGTTTTCCTCCCTTACAACGGGGGAGAACATACACAGAGAACTGTTAACTCACTGAACGCCACAGGCGTTGTCGAAAAAATATTCCTCCTCACCACAAAGGAAGGGCTTGCCCCTCTCCCCGGCGCGGAACTCTTCAGCGTCGACTCCATCCAGTCTTCCGCGGGAATAATGAAAATGGTGGAAGCCGCCGCAACACCTTATTTTGCCTATATTAAACAGGATACTATCATCGAGCCCGGACAGTTCGGTTTCGAAAGAATGCTTTATGTAGCTGACGCCACTTCAGCTGCGATGGTTTACTCCGACTATTATGAGATCAAAGAGGAAGTCTCGGCACCACATCCCGTTATCGACTATCAGGCAGGCAGCCTCCGTGACGATTTCAACTTCGGCTATCTGATGCTTTTCGATACCGCCATCGCGAAAAAAGCCGTGGCCGATACTGCTGATGAAAAGTTCGATTTCGCCGGAGTTTACAGCCTCAGACTCGCTGTCTCACGATTCGGCGAACTCGTAAGAGTTGGTGAATATCTCTATTCATCGATCGAGTTCGATACCCGCAGATCTGGAGAGAAACTTTTCGACTATGTCGATCCCCGTAACCGCGGCGTGCAGATCGAAATGGAAGCTGCCTGTACCAACCACCTGAAAAAGATCGGCGCCTTCCTGACTCCCGATAACTTCAAAAGTATCGATTTTACCAAAACAGATTTTGAGTTCACTGCTTCCGTTATCATCCCCGTTAGGAACCGAGTAACCACCGTTGCCGATGCCATCGGCTCCGTTCTCAATCAGAAAACCGACTTCCCATTCAACCTTATTGTGGTTGATAACCATTCAACAGACGGCACAACTGAAAAGATCAATGAGTTCGCTTCCGATCCCCGCCTGATCCATGTGATCCCCGAAAGAAATGACCTCGGTATCGGCGGCTGCTGGAACCTCGGCGTTCACAATGAAAAATGCGGTATGTTCGCCGTTCAGCTCGACAGCGATGACCTCTATAACAACGAGAATACCCTCCAGACCATAGTTGACACCTTTAAGAAAGAGAAATGTGCCATGGTCATTGGTACTTATCAGATGACCAACTTCAAACTTGAAGAGATACCTCCCGGAATCATCGATCACAAAGAGTGGACTGATGACAACGGCCCGAACAACGCACTCAGGATCAACGGGCTCGGTGCCCCACGCGCGTTCTATACACCGGTTCTCCGCGAGATCAAGATCCCGAATGTGTCATATGGTGAAGATTACGGTGTCGGCCTCGCCATTTCACGTCAGTACCGTATCGGCAGGATCTACCACCCCGTCTATCTCTGCAGAAGATGGGAAGGCAACTCCGACTCGGCACTTTCAGTTCAGCAGGTCAACGCTCACAACTGGTACAAGGACAAACTCCGTACCTTCGAGCTGAAGGCCAGACTTAAAAAATAGATTTCAGTAGCGAGTGGCGAGTGGTGAGTAGCGAGAAATCAGTAGCGATCCGCCGCGGCGGATCACCACTCAAAAACTCATTACTGAAACCTCACTACTCGCTACTCTTAACTCACTACTGAAAATGCACAGATCAATCCTCTCAGTCCCCGGACACATTGCTAAAATGCACATAAAGGCCGCTGCCTCTGATGCCGGTGTGGTGATGCTCGACCTCGAAGACAGCGTCCCTCTCGCCGAAAAAGAAAACGCGC
The DNA here is from genome assembly GCA_008363265.1 of Chlorobiota bacterium. GTDB lineage: Bacteria > Bacteroidota > Ignavibacteria > Ignavibacteriales > Ignavibacteriaceae > UTCHB3. The sequence continues at coordinate 259 of RHKR01000383.1, read as the reverse complement.
GCCTTACGGTTATCAACTCGGTAAATTCTCTCGATTGGGGTGGTAAACTCCTTTCGATCAGGATCAATCAGCCGGGAAACCGTTTCGCCTACAGGGATATTATTGAAATAATCCCGCAATGCGCTGAAAAACTGAGTTCGATCGTCATTCCAAAGGTTTCTACCCCGGCTGACATTCACTTCGTTGAAAGGCTCCTCGAATCCCTCGAGGATGAGCACGGGATAACCAACAGGGTATCGCTCGAACCGTCGATCGAAGA
>RHKR01000382.1 GCA_008363265.1 Chlorobiota bacterium | reverse complement strand
ATCGCGTTCGGAAAGGCTTTTGGCGGTCCCGTAAAGATCGCTCAGATAGCAGCCGACTCAGCAGATAAAGGTGCAGCGGGATTCTTCTACTTCATCGCGATGCTTTCACTCAGTCTGGCGATATTCAACTTCTTCCCGATCCCCGTCCTCGACGGCGGTCACCTCGTCTTCATCATTATCGAGTCGATCATCCGCAAGGAGATCCCCGTGAAGATCAAGATGCGTATCATGAACACCGGCATGGCACTGCTCATCGGCCTCATGGTGTTTGTGCTGTACAATGATATTTTTGGAATGTAATTTTAGGTATTAGGTATTAGGTGTTAGGTATTAGGTATTGATTTCCCTAACACCTTCTTATTAAAATTAAAGCCGGGTCTTAGATCCGGCTTTTTTATTTAATTTTCATTGCAAATTTTTCTTATTTCATAGAAATATTTCAATGCGTACGATTGAACTTTTGATTGTTTCACTTCTCCTGAGTTTTTCTCATCTCTCCTCGGCTCAAAGCGGCTGGAACCTCCTTAATCCATCCCCCACCATTAATGACCTTAAAGCCACTTTTTTCATTGACCAGAATACAGGCTGGGCCGTTGGTGTTTATGGTGCTATAATCAAAACCACAGATGGTGGTGAAAAATGGCAGGCTTTGGCGGAGAACACTCAGTTCAATTTAACAGATGTTTACTTTATTGACCAGGCAACTGGCTGGGCATGCGGAATGTCGGGTGAGATACTGAAAACCACAGACGGCGGTATGGATTGGGAGCGGGTCTCCACAAATATCCCTGAGTATTTTATTCGTATCTATTTCTCAACCCCCCTGGATGGAATCGCCATGTATATTGGCGGATTTTATAAAACCAGTGATGGGGGATCGACCTGGAGAAGAATTCCCGGAGGCTGGATCCAGCTTAATGACATGCACTTCATCGATCCGATGAACGGCTGGGCGGTGGGAGGTAATGTCTTGTCAGCCATTGCCCTCCAAACCACAGACGGCGGCGAAACCTGGAACATGAAAGCCCCTTCAGGGCAGGTGACCCTATGGTGTGCATATTTCACCAGTCCCTCCAATGGATTTGCCGGAAGTGAGTCTGGGGTAATTTATAGAACAACCAACGCGGGGAACACTTGGACCTCTCTACAGACTGCAACCAATCTCACCTTCAATTCCATTTCATTCTCGGGTCAGTTGAACGGAATCGCGGTTGCTGGTATTGCAGCCGGTGGCTCGGAATTAAGAACAACCAATGGTGGTAACTCATGGCAGAATGTAAACACGGGTTCATTTAGCAGTTTTTACGATCTGGCATGGGTAAACTCTAACAATACTCTTTTGGTTGGAGTTGAAGGGAATATTTATAAATCCACCGATAGCGGAGTTACCTGGCTTAGTAAGAACAGAAATCAGATCACCCGTAATATTAACTCGATTTTTTTCATCGATCGGGAAAAAGGATGGATCGCCGCGCAGGGTGGGAATATTTTCAAGACAGTCGATGGCGGCCTGAACTGGATGCCAAGTTTCAGTGGAGGTACCACTCATTTCAAACAAGTTCAATTTGTTGATGAACTAAACGGATATGCCGTTGGACTTGAATGGTTTGCTAACAGATACTCAATGATCCTGAAAACGAAAGACGGTGGGATAACTTGGGACACGGTTTTTCACCGAAATCAGATACCTCTTTACAATATCCACTTCCTTAATGAACGGACCGGTTGGGCCGTCGGGTGGTACAGTCAGATATTTAAAACCACTGATGGGGGTCAGACCTGGGTGGATAAATCGCTTAGTCAGTGGTATGATTTCTATTCGGTTAAGTTTTATGATGAACTAACGGGATATGCTGCCGGATACCCTGGCCTGATCTTCAAAACAACCGATGGAGGGAATTCCTGGCAGCAACTTTCCACTAGCACTGGAGGCTACTTGAGGCATTTGCACATCTTTTCTCCGGATACCGTGATAGTGGTAGGACGATACAATTCTTCCGGTACAGCCAAAGCGGCTGTATTAAAATCAGTGGATGGCGGGGCGAACTGGGTGAACAAGGGAGAGAATCTTGGGAGCATTCTGATGTCCGGTTACTTTACTACAACCGGCACCGGTTTTGTATCAGGAGAAGGCCGTGCACTGTTCAGAACCACCGATCAGGGAGAAACATGGACCAGGCAATTTCTCCAACACGCGGGCGATTACCAAACTCTTTTCTTCGTTGATCCGATGACAGGTTGGCTTGGTGGGACTGACGGACTGTTGTTAAAAACAACCAACGGCGGTGTAACCTTCGTGAACGATGAGACCCCGGCAACATCCGGTTTACCAAAAACCCAAACGCTGCTGCGCAACTACCCCAATCCTTTCAATCCATCAACGAACATAGTGTTCGATCTTAAGAGTGAAGCATCGGTAACGCTGACCGTGTTTAGCGCGCATGGAGAGAAGGTATATTCAGAATGGTATGAACGACTCGCGAAAGGGAGGAATAAAATAAAATATAACGCCGCACACCTTTCGAGCGGGGTTTATCTTTACCGAGTCAGCGGATATGGAACTTCAGATGGAGAACCCTTCACCCTAACCGGGAAGATGATGCTCACCAAGTGAAAATGTTATTCGCCGAGGCGAAGTGAAATGTGAGCGAAATAACATTTCACATTTCACATTTCACATTTTAAAGAGGGTGATACGCCGTCCCGGAGCCAACCCAGGTTTTATTCTTGTTGAAGTCGACACCCATCATTTTGCCTTTGGAGAAGCGGGTGAGGTTGTTAACCAGTACCGGTTTTTCGTTCCAAAGGTACATCATGCGGATCTCACACTTCGAGTAGTCTTCGGGTGTTTCGATGAGGGGGGCATACTCGATCTTCCGCTGGAGGATGTAATTGTGCCGTTCGGTTTTTGAGTCGAGAAGTTCTTTGGTTACATCCACTTCAACACCGAGACCTGCGAAAGAGAAGAGGGGTTTTAGTACGAAATTTTTAAGATCTGACGGGTATTCCTGCAGATCCGAGAGGAAGTGACACTCGGGCACATGCTCGCTTTTCAGATAAGGGAGTGAGTATTTGCTGATCAGGAAGAACCAGTCGGGGTGCCCGACCCAGTGGACATCGAGGTCATCCTGAAACTTGAACGCGGCCTGCACATCCTTCCTGAAAAGCTCATCATAGATCACTCGGTTGTAGATCCGGTCGATCGGAATCTCGCGGCCGCCATCCAGATAGTAAAGCTTCCTTCCCCGCTTGATCACATCGGTGATGCATACCGGTTTTATGCCTGTCAGTTGCCCCGTGACCACAAAATCGATAAGTGTTTTCTGCTTGTCAGGCTCAATTTCGAGCAAAATTACATTCTCAGGGGCTGAGTCGCCGAGGATCGTCTTCTTCCGGTAGAAGTACGCGTAGGCCTTCGCGTCGGCCGGCGCCACGGCTGCCGGCGCGCGGTCCGTCGCCGGAGCCGGCTCGC
>RHKR01000002.1 GCA_008363265.1 Chlorobiota bacterium | reverse complement strand
GCTCAGAACGTTCCCAATCCCTTCTCCGGAGAGACTGTTATCTCGTACAATGTCTCCGGTCCCGGAACGGTAAAATTTGAGTTTTTCGATTCAGGATTCAAGCAGGTAAAAACAGAATCGATCAATATCGCCAAAGAAGGGAAGTACACATACACCTTCAAGGCGGAGGGTCTCGCTCCCGGAATCTATTTCTACCGTTTCACTTTCGGTAAGTTCATCGAAGTGAAGAAAATGGCTGTTATTTAGTGGTCAAAGTTTTTATCGACTTTGACGGGACGATAACAAAGAAGGATGTCGGTGCCAATATCTTTCTGGAGTTCGGCGACAGGGAGAAGGCATACGAAATTATTTACGGGTTCAGGGACGGGAAGCTGACCGCGACCCAGACATGGGATGAACTGCTTAAAACCCTGAAAGATCCGGATGAGGTTAAGATCAGGGAATATACAATGGGGTTTGAGATCGACGATCATTTCAAGGATTTTCTTCGGTTCCTGAGGGAAAGGGAGATAGAGTTCTTTGTGATAAGCGATGGATTCAAATTTTATATTGAGTCGATATTCGAAAGAGAGGGGATAGAAGCCCCGTTCTTTTCGAACGATCTTAAATTTGTTGATGGTGGACTTGAACTCGTTTACCCCTATACTGACGAGCATTGCACCAAATGCGCCAACTGCAAGAGGAATCATGTGGTTTCACTCAGCGGTGACCATCAATACTCGATCTTTATAGGGAACGGTAACTCGGATGTCTGCGCGGCACTTCACTGCGACTACATCTTCGCGAAAGACAGTCTCCTGAAGTACTGCGAGTTGAACAGGGTATCGTACTACCCGTACCGCGACTTCAGGGAAGTGCAGGCCAGAATAACCGAACTGCTTGGCAAAAAACGCCTTAAAAAGAGGCACCAGGCAGAATTGTTGAGAAAAAAACTTTATATGCAAGGATAGAAACACCTGATGGATGTAAAAAAGAAAGCTGCTGAACCGGAGAATAAATTCGCAGCAAAAATATTCAGTTTAAGAAGCTACACGCCGATACCTTTTGTTCTGCTGATGCTTGTTTTTTCGCAGATGACGGTGCAGAGCTTTGTTATCGGTCTGGTGCTGGTACTCATCGGTGAAGCCTTCCGTTTCGGCGGAGTAAGCTGGGCCGGAAGTGAGACAAGAACCACAGGTACTGTTGGTGGTGCTTTTCTTGTGATCTCTGGTCCGTTCGCTTATGTCAGGAACCCCCTCTATGTCGGGAACATTCTCATATATGTGGGGATCGGAGTGATGTCACTAGCATTGTTCCCGTGGCTCCACATAGTTGCTTTTCTCTGGTTCGTTTTTCAGTATCAGATGATAGTTTCCGAAGAAGAGAAATACCTCGCGAGAACATACGGTGATGCTTATCAGAAGTACTGTAACAATGTACCAAGGTTTTTTCCGAGGCTTTCGCCTTACAGGAACCCCAAGGTCGAGCAACCTCCAAAAAGCAATAAAGCCGGTTTGAAGAGTGAAACCCGTTCGCTTCAGGCGATCGTTATTGTGATAATTCTTCTAATTTTTAGAAGTATCTGGCTGCCGAAGGTTTATCTGCCTTGAGTAAATGGATCCTGATAATCGCCGGAGAAGCGAGCGGTGACCTGCATGGCGCCTCGCTCGTGAAAGCATTGAAGGCGCAGGATCCCGGACTCGAACTGTTCGGAGTTGGCGGGGAGAAAATGAAAGCAGAGGGATTTGAGGCTCTTTTCCACATCAACCAGATGGCCTTCCTTGGCTTTGTTGAAGTGGTGAAGCATCTTCCTTACATCCTTAAAGTGCAGAAAGCACTTATCGATGAGGCGCTTAAAAGGGGGGTAAAAACGGTTGTTCTTGTCGACTATCCCGGTTTCAATCTGAACATTGCAAAAAAGTTCAAGAAGTTTGGAATCAGGGTTGTTTACTACATCGCCCCGCAGGTCTGGGCATGGGGTCAGGGAAGAGTGAAGAAACTGAAGGAAAGAACTGACATAGTACTATCGGTTTTTCCTTTCGAAGAGAAATTTTTCAAAGAGCACGGGGTAAATGTCCGGTTTGTCGGAAATCCCCTTGCCGAGAGGATCTCGGGATATGAATTCATGCCGGAGGCTGAATTCAGAGCGAAGTGGGGACTTGATCCTGAAAAGAAGATACTGGCAGTTTTACCCGGCAGCAGAAAGCATGAAGTTGAACTGCTGCTGAAGCCGGCACTTGAAGCGGCGGAAATACTTGAAAAAGAGTTCGGTTTTAAGACGGTCGTTGGATGCGCCGACACTATCAGCGAAGAATTCATCAGGAGTATTAAACCGGGTGGTTACAAACTGATAAAAGGGTATCAGTTCGAGATCAAGAAATATGCTGATTTCGGTATTGTAAAGTCAGGGACCTCAACGATGGAGGCAGCACTTCTTGATATGCCGCTGGTGATAATTTACAAGACCTCGGCGCTTACATATAATATCGGGAAGAGGCTGATAAAGATCGGTAACCTCGGTATGGTGAACATTATAGCTGAAGAAACCATCGCACCTGAGTTGATCCAGGACGAAGTGACAGGTGAAAAAATTGCGGCAACCGCATTAAAAATTTTGAGTGATCCGTCACTCTTAAAAAAGCAGACTGACGGTTTCGCGAGAATAAAAGAGAATCTCGGGAAACACAAGGCTTCAGCCACCGCGGCAAAGGTGATACTCAGTGAAACTTAGCGAAAAGGGGAAAGAACGACTGAGGCACCTCGGCATAAAAGTTTTGAATCCGCTCCTCTCGTTCGTCTGCGGATCACTGATAAAGAAGGTGATCAACGGTGAAGCAGTTGAAAAACTTGAGAGGGAAGGAAAGAGATTTGTAGTGGCCTTTTGGCACGGCAAGATGCTGTTCGGCTGGTACCGGTTCAGGAACCGTGGTTTTACAGGACTCACGAGCCAAAGCAAGGATGGCGACATCCTCGCTGCGGTGTTGCAGAAGTGGGGTTACAAAGTCGTTAGAGGCTCCAGTTCAAAAGGGGGAAGTGAGGCTCTGAACGAAATAGTTGATGCCATCAAAAGCGGATCCGGGGTTTGTATAACCCCCGATGGGCCTAAAGGGCCGCCGCATGAAATGAAAGCGGGTGCCGCAGTGGCTGCAAAGAAAGCCGGTGTACCATTGATCCTGATGGGGATCAGTTACAAGCGGAGATCCCGTTTGAGAAGCTGGGACAGGTTTGAGATACCTCATCCTTTCAGTTTTATAAAGGTTGCTTACTCGGATCCGATTTATCTTGATCCTGAAATGACCAAAGAGGAACTTGCCGCCCGGATACCCGGAATTCAGAATGAATTTGAACGGGTGCAGATGTTGGCGGATGAGCCTCTTTTTCAGTAGCGAGAGATCAGTAGTGAGAGGTGAGTGGTGAGTAGAGAGAAATCAGTAATTAGAGGTGAGTGGTTGGTGTTGACTAATGAGATTCAGAGTCCTCGCTACTCACTACTCGCCACTGAAAAAGGAAATAAATGAAATCCCTTGATCTGTTAAGAGTATTGATGCTTCCCCTGGTTCCGGTGTACGCGCTGGTTACCTGGGTGAGGAATATGCTCTTTGACAGCGGGATATTCAAGAGTGAAAAGGTGGGCAGGCCCGTGGTTTCCGTTGGGAATCTTACGGTTGGCGGTTCAGGAAAGACACCGCTGGTGATATTTCTTGCTGAACTTTTCAAGAAGGCCGGTTTAAATCCCGGAGTGGTCAGCAGGGGGTACGGAAGATCAACAAGAGGATATTTGCTCGTAGCCGATAAAACCGGTGTGCTGAAAACTCCGGAAGAGAGCGGAGATGAAATTTACCAAACCGCTGTTGAGTGCGCGATCCCGGCAGCTGTTGGTGAAAAAAGGGTTGAGGCTGCGACCAAACTTATCGTAGCGACAGGAGTGGGCAGCATTATCCTCGATGACGCTTATCAGCACAGGTGGATCGCGCGGGATGTGAATCTTCTGATAATTGCTCAAAGGTTTCTTGTGGATGAGAATCCGTTAAGAAGAACCCTCTTCCCGACAGGGAACCTGCGTGAACCGTTCAGAAGGGCCAGAAGGGCCGACGCGGTGATAATCAACCGGAAGTTCACCGAAAAGAAGGTGATCCCTGAGGGGCTGATGCAACACTTCCGTGACAAGAAGATATTCAATGCGTTCTATGAGCCGCTTTATTTTGTTGACATTAAAACGGGGAAGCATTACGAACCGGGGGATTTTACCGGGCAGAAAAGTCTTTGTGTAGGTGGGATCGCGAATCCCCACTCATTCTTCAGCGCTCTTGAGCAGCTTAAGATAAACACAGAGAACAAAATGATATTTATTGACCATAAAGCGTACACCGTTAAGGAAGTGGAGAAGATCAGAAAGATGTTCTACTCCACAAACGCTTTTTCGGTCGTTACAACACAGAAAGATGCGGTTAAGCTCGCCGGGTTTTCCCGCGAACTGGACGACATCGACATTTATTATCTCAAGATCCGCTTAAGGCTTGATGAAGAAGAAGAATTTGAACAGTTTATTCTGAACAAGATAAAAGCGACAACCAAAAAAACATCCTAAAACAGGAGGATTCGAAATGGCTAAAAAAGACATAAAATATGTCTATTTCTTCGGCGGTAAAAAGGCCGAAGGAGATGCTAAAATGAAAAATCTTCTGGGCGGTAAAGGTGCCAACCTTGCCGAAATGGTTAACATGGGCCTCCCCGTTCCCGCGGGTTTCACCATAACCACAGAAGTATGTACCTATTTTTATGCTAACGGAAGACAGTATCCTAAGCAGCTCGCCAAACAGGTAAAAGAAGCCATCAAACAGATGGAAGCAGTAATGGGCAAGAAATTCGGCGATCCGAAAGATCCCCTTCTTCTTTCAGTCCGTTCAGGTGCCAGAGCTTCGATGCCCGGTATGATGGACACCGTTCTCAACCTTGGCCTCAACGACAAAGCCGCTGAAGCCCTCGTTGCAGCCACAGGCAACCCAAGATTCGTTTACGATTCATACAGAAGATTCGTTCAGATGTATGGTGATGTGGTGCTCGATCTGAAACCAAAGGATAAAAAGGACCACGATCCGTTCGAAGTTATCATCGATGCCAAGAAAAAAGCCAAAGGCGTTGAGTTCGATACCGATCTTACAGCCGAAGATCTTAAGGAGCTCGTTGGCGAGTTCAAAGCCGCCATTAAAGAACAAACCGGTCACGACTTCCCCGATGATCCTGAAGAGCAGCTCTGGGGTTCAGTTGGTGCCGTGTTCAACTCATGGATGAACGAAAGAGCCATAGTTTACAGAAAGCTCAACAACATCCCTGAAGCATGGGGAACCGCTGTTAACGTACAGGCAATGGTATTCGGTAACATGGGCGACGACTCAGGTACCGGTGTTGCCTTCACCCGTGACCCTGCAACAGGCGAGAACGTTTTCTACGGTGAATACCTCTTCAACGCCCAGGGCGAAGATGTGGTTGCCGGTATCAGAACACCGCACCCGATCAGCAAACTCGCTGAAGAAGCTCCGAAAATGTACAAAGAGCTCGATGCCATCCGTCATAAACTCGAAAAAGAGTACAAAGACATGCTCGATGTTGAATTCACAATTCAGCAGGGCAAACTCTGGATGCTACAGTGCCGTGTCGGTAAGAGAACCGGTCTTGCCGCTGTAAGAAACGCCGTTGAAATGTTCAACGAAGGGCTCATCGACAAGAAGACCGCCCTCATGCGCGTTGAACCTAACCAGCTCAATCAGCTTTTAAGACCTATCTTCGATCTCGATGAGAAGAGAAAACTTATCGCTGATGGCAAACTGATGGCCAAAGGCCTCAACGCCGGTCCCGGTGCTGCCACAGGTAAAGTTGCTTTCTCCGCTCATGATGCTGAAGAAATGGCAAAAACAGGCGAGCCTGTTATCCTTGTGAGAATTGAAACCTCACCAGAAGATATCAAAGGTATGAACGCCGCTGAAGGTATCCTTACTGCCCGTGGCGGTATGACCTCACACGCCGCTCTCGTTGCCCGTCAGATGGGCAAGGTTTGCGTTGCCGGTTGCGGAAAACTCCTTATCGACTACAACGCCGGTACAATGAAAGTTGAGAACAGACCTGAGTTCCTCGTTAAGGAAGGCGACTATATCTCGATCGACGGTACCACGGGTGAAGTTATCCTCGGTAAGATCGAAACCAAACCTTCAGAAGTTATCGAAGTGCTTCTCAACAAGACGAGAAAACCTGAAGATTCACCGATGTTCCAGATCTACAACACCCTGATGACATGGGCTGACGAGTTCAGAAAAATGAACATCAGAACCAACGCCGATCAGCCTGATCAGGCTTCGAACGCCATTCAGTTCGGTGCTGAAGGTATCGGTCTTTGCCGTACAGAGCACATGTTCTTCGGTGAGAACAAGATCAAATCGATGAGAAAGATGATCCTTTCGGATACCCAGGAAGAAAGAAAAGCGGCTCTCGCAGAGCTTCTCCCCCTCCAGAGGGAAGATTTCGCCGGTATCTTCAAGGCAATGAAAGGTTACCCTGTAACCGTAAGAACCCTCGATCCGCCGCTTCATGAGTTCCTCCCGACCAAGGATGCCGAGATCAAGGAACTTGCTGCTGAATTCGGTGTTCCTGTAAAGAAGATCAAAGATCAGATCGCGAACATGCACGAAATGAATCCTATGCTCGGATTCAGAGGCTGCCGTCTTGGTGTTGAATACCCCGAGATCACAGAAATGCAGGCCCGTGCCATTCTGGAAGCTGCAGTTCAGGTTAAGAAAGAAGGCTTCGAGGTTAAACCTGAGATCATGATCCCTCTCGTAGGACATGTGAACGAATTAAAGGCACAGGAAGCTCTCGTAAGAAAGACAGCCGAAGATGTATTCGCCGAGGCAGGCATCCGTGTCGACTACCTTGTTGGTACCATGATCGAGCTCCCAAGAGCCGCCCTCGTGGCTGACAAGATCGCCACCGTTGCCGAGTTTTTCAGCTTCGGTACAAACGATCTTACACAGACCACCTTCGGTCTTTCGAGAGACGATGCCGGTAAATTCCTACCTAACTATGTTGCGAAAGAGATCCTCCCGGCGGATCCGTTCGAGACCATAGATCAGGAAGGCGTTGGCCAGCTCGTAGAGATCGGTGTTGAAAGAGGCAGAAGCACAAGACCAAAACTTAAAGTGGGTATCTGTGGCGAGCACGGCGGTGAGCCTGCTTCAGTGGAATTCTGCTACAGAACAGGTCTTGACTATGTGAGCTGCTCACCGTTCAGAGTTCCGATCGCGAGACTTGCAGCCGCTCAGGCAGCACTTCGCGAAAAACTCGCTAAAGACGCAAAGAAAAAAGAAAAGAAAAAATCCAAATAACAACCGGGTCGTTTTGTCAGAACGGCCGGAGCGTGATTATTCATGTCCGCGGCGGGGGTTCCGCCGCGGGCAGCTTTAACTCAGCTCCTTAAATGACACGAGGTAACAATTAATGAAATTATCTGATTTCAATTACAATCTCCCCAAAGGACAAATAGCGAAATACCCTTACCAAAAGAGGGATGACGCCCGGCTGATGGTTCTTAACAGGGAGACCAAAGGGATAGAACACAGGCAATTCAGGGATGTTGTTGACATCCTGAACAAGGGTGATATCCTGGTTGTAAACGAGTCAAGGGTTTTCCAGGCAAGACTTATCGGGAACAAAGAAAAGACCCAGGCAAAGATCGAGGTCTTCCTTCTCAGGGAGCTCAACTCGAAAGAGGCGATCTGGGATGTTATCGTTGATCCCGCCCGCAAGGTAAGGATCGGTAACAAGATCTACTTCTCCGACGATCTCTGGTGTGAAGTTATCGACAACACCACTTCCCGTGGAAGAACCGTAAAGTTCAATCAGATCGGGAACATCTACCGCGCGGTGGAGAATATCGGTTTAACGCCGCTTCCTCCTTATATCAAGAGGAACGCCGAGCCGCAGGACAAGGAATACTATCAGACCGTTTACGCCCGAGTGGACGGATCGGTCGCCGCTCCGACAGCAGGCCTCCATTTCACTCCCGAGCTAATGGACGCGCTCAAGAAAAAAGGTGTGATCGTTGTCCCGATAATTCTGCACATCGGTCTCGGAACATTCAGACAGGTTGAAGTTGAAGACCTCACGAAACACAGAATGGATTCGGAATACTATGAGATCACATCCTCCGCAGCCGAGCAGATCAATAAGGCTCTTGAGGCGGGAGGGAAGCTGACAGCCGTTGGTACAAGTACCGTAAGGGCTTTGGAGTCGAGCGTCACCGCTGAAGGCTTTATCAGGTCTCAGAAAGGGTGGACCGACAAGTTCATCTATCCTTCATACGGGTTCAGGATAGTAAAACAGATGATAACCAATTTCCATATGCCGCAGTCGACCCTCATCATGATGGTTTCAGCATTTGCCGATACCGACCTTGTTATGAAGGCCTACAAGACCGCGGTTAAGGAAAACTACAAATTCCTCAGCTACGGTGACGCAATGATGGTATTATGAGAACCGTTGCCATAATTCCCGCTGCCGGTTCCGGTTCCAGGATCGGTGGTGATGTACCGAAGCAGTTCATGAAGTTTAACGACAGGGAACTGATCGCGTACACACTCGAGGTTTTTCAGAACTCACCCCTGGTGGATGAGATAATAGTTGCCACCTCGGGAGCCGGGCATGAGATCATCGATGAGATCAGAAAACGCGAAGGCTTTTCCAAGATCACAAAGATAGTTGAAGGCGGGAAGGAAAGGCAGGACTCTGTATTCAACGCGCTCAAAGAAGCTGATTTGGCTTTCGACGACCTTGCCGCTGTTCATGACGCGGCAAGGGCGCTCTTGCCTGCTGATGTGCTCGAAAAAGCGATCAGACATGCCACAGAAAAAGGAAGTGCCCTCGTCTGCATGAATGCCCGTGACACCATCGGCTACATGGAATACACTGAACTCGACTATATCGACCGTAGCAAGGTTTACATAGTGCAAACCCCTCAGATATTCCGTTATGGTGAACTGATGGATGCCTTCAAAAAAGCATACGCGGAAAGATGGTATGGCACCGACGAATCATCGTTGATGCGCCGGGCAGGTTATCCCGTCCACATTTCAGAGGGTTCTGCCCTCAACTTCAAAATAACCACAAAAGAAGACCTCTCGATCTTCAGCAAACTTATCCCTGACGGTCTTCCTTTTTAAGGGGGACTGTGAAGGTGAAACTTGTTCCCTCCCCGGGAACGCTTCTTACATAAATTTCACCACCGTTTATTTCTACATATTCTTTGCAGATCAGGAGGCCGAGTCCCGTTCCTTTTTCCTTGTTGGTGCCTTCCTTCACGAGGATCGTTTCCTTTTTAAACAGCTTGTCTGTCTCCTCCGCGGTCATGCCGCTACCGGAGTCACTTATCGAGATAGAGTAAAGGTCACCTTTTCTGTCGCCGGCGATGGTGATCAGGTCGTTCTCATGAGAGAATTTGATAGCGTTCGAGATCAGGTTCTGCAGCACGGTTTTGATCATCATTTTATCAGCAACTACTGCGATCCCGTCCTCGAGTTCAGTAATGATCTCGATCTTTTTCTCGGACAAATTCCCGCTCAACACATCTGTGGTTTCTTTTATCATCAATTCGAGTGTGAGAAACTCAGGATCGAAGTTAACCCTTCCCATCTCGATCCGGAACCAGTGGAGAAGGTTATTGATGGTAGAATAAAGGCTTTTTGACACCGAATTCACGCTTTTCAGATAAGACCTTTTCTCACTATCAGTCAAATCATCGTAATCTTCAGTAACGATCTGGAGGTATCCCAGAATTGCAGAGAAGGGGCTTCTGATATCGTGAGCGAGAGTGGAGATAAATCTGTTTTTTGAACTGTCGATCTCCTGAAGTTCTGTATTCCTCTCCTCGAGCTCCTTCTTCTTCATCTCCAGCTGTGATGTGCGCTGTTCGACCAGCGATTCAAGCTCAACGTTACGCTTTCGGATCGCGTTAACTTTCATGTAATATCCGCCGATCAGAATACCCGCAAGCATTATCGCGAGGATCGCCCTGAACCACCAGGTTTGCCAGAAAGGGGGGAGGATAGTGATATTAAGTGATGCTTCATTTCCGGCCCGGTTGCCTTCCCTGTCCAGGGTGTACACTCTGAAAGTATACTCACCAGGAGGAAGGTTGCTGTAGATCGCACGTCTGTCAGTGGAGGGGATCGAGTAGCCTGCCTCAAGCCCTTCAAGAATATAAACGTATCTTGTGCCCGGCTCGAAAGCCGAGAATTCGATCGTAATCCCGTTTTCATCATGCTTCAGTGTTATAGATCTTTTCAGATGTTCAGCCGAATCGAGAATCACTCTTCCATTAAACTCGCCTATCGGCAACTTACGGGAAAAAAGGCTTATTCCTGTGATCAGAACAGGAGGCAGTATTTCTGTTCTGTTTACTTTTACGGGATCGATGATGTTCACTCCTTCAGTACCTCCGAATACGAGTGATCCGTCTTTAAGCTTATGATAGGCCTTCGAGTTGAACTCATAACCCTGCAGGCCGTCAGCGAGTGTAAAACTTGCGAAGCGACCGGATGCCGGGTTGAATCTTGCGATCCCCACATTGGTCGAAACCCAAATATTTCCATCCCTGTCTTCAAGAATTCCATAGATGAGGTCGCCGGGAAGCCCATTGTGTGTGGAATAATCCCTTACCGTTTTTTTACCGGAGTCATAGACGGAAAGCCCGGAAGTCGTGCCTATATAGAAGAGGTACCCGTCTTTGATGTAGATCGATCTTGTATCGCTGGAACTGATCGCAAGTGGTGTCGTCTCGGAACTTAAAAACGGTTTGTAGCTCATGGTTGATCTGTCAAAGATCATCACTCCCTGACGTTCGGTGCAGAGAAACAACTTATCCCCTTGCTCTGCTATCGCGAAGATTATGCCGAACGACGCGAGAGAATCCTGCGCAATTAATGGCGGATGATACCGGACAGTTCCTTTTCTCGTATTTAACGAATGGAGTCCGAATTCCGTTGCCACCCATAAAAGACTGTCGTTGCCCCAATGGAGTGAATAGACATAGTCTCCTCTGATAAAGTCAGACTTTCCTTTAACCCTGCCGGCTCTCTCGAGCTTTCCGTTCTGCACATCATACAGATACAAGCCGTTACCTTCAGTTCCCATCCAGACCTTTTTGGATATCTCAAAAATATCCTCGGCCATCGAGAAGGCAACCATGTAAGACCCGGGTTTTAACTGCTCATTCCCTTTTTCGGGATAGAGTTTACTGAATCCCTCGTCAAATCTCGCGAATCCATCGTAACCGGAGACCATAACAGACCGGTCTGAGAGTTCAAGGATCGATCGGACGCTTTTCATATGCCCGCCGAAATGGCTGACCTTTTTGAAGAGACTTCCTTCGGGTTTGAAGTACACCAGTCCGGTACCATTCGTACCGCCCCAATAGGTCCCGGTTCTGTCTTTGCTGAAGACCAGAATATCAGGAATGTTTCTCTGACCGGCTTCTTCAGTTTCTGTTATACGGGTGAACTTGTCCTCATCAAAAGAGTAAGAGAACCATCCGCTTTTCAGAAAAGATATTATGATAGTCCCGTTTTCATAAGAGTGGATGCCGATCGGGACTGCCTTAATTGGGGGCTTCAGTTCCCTGAGTACCTTACCGGTTTTATCGAAAACATGAACTCCCAGCAGGTCCGATGCGTAGATTCTTCCCTTTGAGTCTGTGGTCAGAAACGGGATGGTTCCGTTCTTGACGGTAAGCTGATTGCCCTTCGGCATGAAGACCATTTTCGCCTGCCGGGTTCTAACATCAAGCATGTAAAGGCCTTCACCGCCCGTGCCGATCCAAAGTTTTCCCTCGCTGTCCTCGATCATTGTTCTAATGCTTCTCTCGTTTTCGGTCGGATCTGCAGAAAGGGGCATAACTAGTTCAGTTGTACTGCTCTCCATATGAAGTTTGAGAACGCCTGCGTGAGTTCCAAGGTAAATGAATCCGGAATAATTGGAGGGGACCACAAGCTGGGTAACCGACTTGACATGTAATGCCCGCGATTTTATGTCACGGAGCGCCAAATGCCTGAACCTTTGAGTGACGGGGTCGAAGATATCAATTCCCTGATTGTGGGCGACAACTATTCTTCCATCCGGCAATTCGGTCAGATCGTAGATCACATTGTTCGTCAGGGAGTTTTTGATATTCCGGTTGTTTCTGAAGACAAGGAATGAGTAGCCGTCAAACCGGTTCAGGCCGTCAGCCGTTCCAAACCAGTGGAAGCCTGACCTGTCCTGCAGGATACAGGTAACCCGTCCCTGCGAGAGGCCTTCCCGGGTTCCGAGACCTGTGAACTGGAATTTTTCCGTTTTCTGATACTGCGCCAGAAGTGGCGCGGTAAAAAGGAAAAGAGTTAAAAATCTAATTAAAAATAACATTTGGAAGAGTACCACTAAAACCGTTTATAAAATTACAAATATTTATCGTAAGTTTTCACTTGTGAATAAAACTTGTGGAACTTTTTTTATTTACGGCATCACACGTCGAAAGTTATTTTGTTATTAGCTGAAAAGAGATTATTTTAACGGTTCAATCACTGCAATTTCTGCCCGCCGGGCTGCAAAAACGGCGGCATAACGGAACAAACCATCACAAATACAGGAATCAGGAATGTTAGCACTTGCTGCAATATTACTTTTGTCATATCTTATCGGCTCAATACCATTTGGCATCATAGTTGCCAAGAGGAAAGGTATCGATATAAAATCGCATGGCAGCGGTAATACCGGAGGTACGAATGTTTTCCGCACCCTGGGACCGAAATATGGCCTCTCGGTCATTCTGCTCGACGCTCTCAAAGGCGTTATCGCTGTGGTATTTGTTTCGCAACTCTATTACATTGATCCGGTTGCACTTAATAACCAGACCCCATTTCAGGATATCACGATCATCAGGATCATGGCCGGTATTTTCGCAATAATCGGGCATATCTGGAGTGTTTTTGCCTCATTCAAAGGCGGCAAAGGTGTTGCAACCGCGCTGGGCATGATGCTTTCGATCACCACCGTTGACATGCTTGTCGCCCTCGGTATCTTCATAATCGTGGTTGGCATATTCAAATATGTCTCGCTCGGTTCGATCATGGCCGCGATCACCGTTCCACTAACACTTTTCATCCGTCAGAACATTTTCCATGCCGAAGTGCAGGGATACGGGACGCTTCTTCCTTTCGTCCTGGCGGTTTCAATACTGCTGGTTTACATGCACCGGTCAAATATTCAGAGGTTGCTCAAGGGGAACGAGAACAAGATATCGTTCGGCAAAAAGAAGTAACAGCCCAATGAATATCTCGGTTCTGGGAGCAGGTGCCTGGGGTACCACCCTCGCCATTCTCCTCAGTGATAACGGACACAACGTTACGCTTTGGGAGTATAACGATACCTACGCCAACATGCTTGAGGAGAAGCGGGAGAATATAATCTACCTCCCGGGTATTCCATTCCCGAAAAATCTCCGTATTTCCAACAGTCTGGATCAGGCCGCGACTGGTAAGGATATTATTGTCACCGCAATCCCGACCCAGTTTACGAGATCGGCACTTCAACAGATCAGTTTTGAAAAACTTAATAACACTGTTCTGGTTTCGGTCTCCAAAGGGATTGAGAAGGGCCACCTGCTGACAGTAAGCCAGATTTACAGGGATGTTTTCCCACAGTTGACAGATCATCAGGTCGGGGTTCTTTCCGGGCCTAGTCATGCTGAAGAAGTAAGTAAAAAGATTCCCACAACAGTCGTGGCCGCCTGCAAGGATCACGACACTTCGAAACTCATCCAGGACGCCTTCATTAACCGCTATTTCCGTGTATATTCATCCACTGATGTAGTGGGAGTTGAACTTGGCGGTGCATTCAAAAACGTAATAGCCATCGGCGCAGGTATCCTCGATGGTATGGGCATGGGTGACAACACAAAAGCCGCAATAATGACGCGCGGAACTGCGGAAATTACCCGGCTCGGACTTGCAATGGGAGCTCAGCCTCATACCTTTTCGGGTCTCTCCGGGATGGGTGATCTGATCGTAACATGTATGAGCCGGCACAGCCGAAACCGGTACGTCGGCGAAAAGATCGGCAGCGGAATGAAATTGAAAGAGGTACTCGCCCAAATGACCGCAGTGGCTGAAGGTGTGGAAACCTCGAACTCCGCCATGCAACTTGCACTCAAGCACGGAATCGAAGTGCCGATCACCACCGAAGTTTACCGCATCCTCTTCGAGGACAAAGACCCCGGACAGGCCATTCACGACCTCATGACCAGGGACAGGAAAGAGGAGTATAGAGCTTAGTAGCTATTAGCGATTAGCTATCAGCTCTTAGCGGATCCCCATCACAAATCGCTAATAGCTTATCCCTCATCTCTTCCACTCAACTATTTAACAAGCCATTACCCCTCCTTTTTTTGTAATTTTCCGATCAGCAATAATTGAAAGACAAATATGACAGAAATAGCCGGCAGCCGTAACCTCACCAAGGTCTATTCGGGCAAGGTAAAGGTAAAGGCCCTTGATGAATTTTCAATATCCGTTCAGCCCGGACAGATATTTGGTCTGCTCGGACAGAACGGGGCAGGAAAGACCACTTTTATCAAGATTCTTCTTGGGATAATAAGCCACACTTCGGGCAGTTATTCCCTTTTCGGATCGGACCATCCTGAACACCTGGTAAAAAAGAGGATCGGTTATCTCCCGGAGAATGTGAGCTTCCCGGAGGTGTTTACTGCACAACAGAATATGGAAGCTTTCGCCGGTTTTTACAGGATGGATAGAGAACTTACACGGAAGCGGACCGGAGAGCTCTTCGAAATGCTGGGATTATCAAAGATCGCCAACCGCAGAACCAAGACCTTCTCGAAAGGGCAGAACCAGAGGCTTGGTCTGGCCCGTGCATTGCTTCACGATCCGGATCTGATAATACTCGATGAACCAACAGACGGCATCGACCCTGTAGGAAGGAAAGAGATCAGAACGATTCTTCAGGACCTTCGTTCCCGGGGAAAAACGATCTTCCTTAACAGCCACATACTCTCTGAAGTGGAGATGGTTACTGATTCGGTTGCGATTCTTCACAAAGGGAAGCTGTTAAGAACCGGATCGATCGATGAACTGACATCGGAAAACTCCGGTTATGAGCTGAAACTCTCCCGCGGTTTAACCCTGCAGGAGGAGAATTCAATAGTTTATCTTGAAAAGACGGGGGAAAATGTTTACAGATACAACGGATCGGATATAGAGGGACTGAACAGGATGATCGATAAAGTCAGAATTCTTGATGTGCTTATTCATGAGATCGCGCTCAAGAAATCAAATCTGGAAGACCTTTTCATCAAAACCATCAGTTCCGACGAAGGAGGCAAGAGATGAAGGGTTTAACGCAATCCATTGTATTTTTCTTCAGGCACATTTACCGGAGCAAGTCATTCTGGGTTACTGTTGGTGGAATTGTTGTGATGTTCCTTCTTACATGGGGAATATCGGCATCGGTATTCAACAACATTCCTCCCGGAACGAAGGAAGGCAAGGTAGTAACGGCATATGACATGACATCCGTTAATCTTCTGAACGGTATGGCGCAGTTGATGGTTTACATCGGTCTCTTCGCTGCGGCGCTCAATGTGAACTCAGTAGTAAAGCGGGGAGTGCTCGATCTTTTCCTGTCGTTACCCGTGAGAAGATGGGAACTTTTAACCGGTGCTTTCATCGCCGGAATACTTTTCGAGCTGACTGTACTGGCTATCGTGATCTCCGGGTCGTGGTTGATCCATTCATCTGTATTTGGTATCTACTACGGCGAAAATCTTCACTGGGGTCTCTTGAACCTGCTTGGGTTTGTGGTGATGTTCCATCTTGTTCTGTTTCTCTCGTTCGGATTCCGGTCGCCGATCGCCGGATTGCTCGTTGCGATAGCATATGCGGTAGTTGTATCGCCGATACTATTTGTGGCGCGGGAGCTTACCTCAACATCGGGGAATGCAGTACTGCGGGAGACAGTCAACACGCTTTACTGGATACTTCCGAAGAGTGCTGAACTCGCTAACCCTTTCTTCATGAGCTCTCAACCGCTGCCGGAGGGGCATATTTTAAAGCTTATATTAAGCACGATCTTCTTTATTTTTACCGTTTTCGGTTTAACAATTATTGTTTTTGAGAAAAAAGACCATTGAAAGTGCCATTTCCTGCTCAAATTTAGCGGTTTGGTTTGGCACTATTATTGCTTTACAAACAGAGCTAAATGTTTATTAAGGAAATGATTGATGCAAGAAGATAACATAAATATTGATGATATACTGAAAAGATCGGTACTTTCCGAATCTGTTGATGCACTCAGCAGGGTCGGAATTATCGGGGCCGGTGTCATGGGTCAGGGTATCGCTCATGCTGTTGCAGCCAACGGAATTGAAGTGATAATTGTTGAGCGCGCCGCTGACAGGATCGAACACGCAAAAGGCAGCTTATCGGACAATATTGATATCGAGATCAAGAGGTGGGCAATGACCGCCTCGGAAAAAAAGGCGATAATGAGCCGTATCAGCTGGGTTACCGATATCAAACTGATCGCGGGTTGCGATCTGGTGATCGAAGCCGTTGATGAAGACTTCGAACTCAAGAAGAACATCTTTATTGAGCTCGACAAGATAGCCAAGAAAGAAACCATTTTTGTTTCAAACACTTCTACCCTTAGCCTGACCAAACTGGCAGAGGCCACAAGAAGACCCGACAAGGTGATCGGCATGCACTTCCTCAATCCGGTTCCCAAAAGACCGCTTGTAGAGGTGATCAAGTGTCTTCATACTTCGTCGACCACTTTGAAGACAATCAAAGAATTCGCCAACCGTTTGGGTAAAACCTCGATAGAGGTTTATGAGTATCCCGGATATGTAACCACAAGATCGATCGTACCGCTTCTGAATGAAGCGATGCACATCCTTCTCGAAGGTATTGCCTCCGCAAAGGATATCGATACTGCCATGAAGATCGGCTTCAACTTCCAGCAGGGGCCGCTTGAAATGGCTGACATGATGGGGCTCGACGAGGTTCTGGCCTGGATGGACACACTCTGGAAAACACTCGGTGAACCGAGATACAGGGCGTGCCCGATCCTCAGAAAACTCGTGCGTGAACAGAAACTTGGCCGGAAAACCGGTCAGGGTTTCTATACTTATGACTCAAACGGTAAAATAATCTCGTAGGCGATAATGAAAGTATTAGTATTGAACTGCGGCAGCTCTTCGATTAAGTACCAGTTCTATGACACGGTACAAAGAGTTGCCCTCGCAAAAGGACTTGTCGACAGGATAGGGATGTCGGGAGCAGTGCTCACCCACACCCGGTTCGACGGCGACAAGATAAGTATTGTTGGCGAAATTCTCGATCACGCGATAGGTATCGAGTATGTTCTCGCGGTGCTTCTTTCGAAGAATCACGGAGTTATCGAGGACAAAAGTGAGATCGACGCAGTCGGTCACCGTGTTGTTCACGGTGGTGAAACATTCACAGGATCTGTTCAGATCACCCCGGAAGTGGTAAAAGTGCTTCAGGACAATGTTGGTTTGGCACCACTTCACAATCCACCGAACATCAAAGGTATCCAGGCTGTTACCCGCGTACTCCCTGATATACCTCAGGTGGGTGTTTTCGATACCGCGTTCCACTCGAACATGCAGCCCAAAGCTTACCTCTACGGTATTCCCTATGAACTTTACAAGAGGCATCAGATCAGACGCTACGGTTTCCACGGAACCTCTCACAGATTTGTGGCCGGAATTGCAGCCAAGAAACTCGGCAAGCATAAGGAAGAACTCAAGATCGTTACCGCCCACCTCGGAAACGGATGCAGTATGGCAGCGATCGACAGAGGTACTTCGATAGACACCTCGATGGGATTCACTCCCCTCGAAGGTTTGCTGATGGGTACCCGCTGCGGCGATATCGACACATCGATCATCCTCCATGTAATGGGCAAGGAAGGCCTGCAACTCTCTGAAGCCAACACCCTCCTTAACAAGCACAGCGGCCTGATCGGCATCAGCGGTGAGTCATCCGACATGCGCGAGATAATCGCGGCGATGAAGGAAGGCCACAAACGGAGCCGCTATGCTTTCGAGGTTTTCTGCTACAGGATCACCAAATATATCGGTGCATATGCTGCGGCAATGGGTGGGGTTGATGCGCTTGTATTCACAGGCGGTATCGGTGAAAATTCACCGGACGTCCGTGAGGAGGTCTGCAAGAGTCTCGCATTCATGGGTATCAAACTTGATCCGGAGAAGAACAACAACAAGGAAGAAGACCTCTCAGCAGATGGCTCAACCGTTCATGTTTTCAGGATCCCGACCAATGAAGAGCTGGTGATCGCCCTCGATACAGAGGTGATCGTTGCCCATCATGAGGTGGATATCTAACAACTATTGTTGATGTTGTTTGAAAAAGGCCGCCGGATCTGGTGGCCTTTTTTTTATATTCGCCGCGGCGAAGTGAAATGTGATTCGCCGCGGCGAAGGTAAATGTTGTTTAGGATGCGGCTGTCTGGGATGGATAAATGTAAATATAAGCTATTTTAAAAAGCAATATTTTTACATAAAGTGTAAAGATAAGCATAAAAATGCCAGTGAATACACTAAATATGTACAGACCGGATGACCGGCAGGGGGTGGGCAGGAGGGTTACTATATTTTTGTATTTGTGGGCAGAATGATTTTCATTTAGTATATTTCAAATTCGATAAACAGTTATTCGCGCGGCAGAAAATACAAAAAAGAAAGACGAGATAAGATTATGGCTGCAATTCAAAAAGGATCCCTGGTCACGATGCATTACACGGGCAGTTTTGCCGATGATGGTGATGTGTTCGAGTCATCTTACGGGGGTGAACCGATCGTGTTCAGAGTCGGTAACAACGAGATAATCCCGGGTTTGGAACTTGCAGTTCTTGGGATGGAAATTGGTGAAAAGAAGGATGTGGCGGTTCCCCCGGAACTTGGATATGGTGAATACCGCGACAGTCTGGTTGTCGAGGTCGAAAGGGAGCGTCTTGGTGATTTCGAGATCGAGCTGGGCGAAAGGCTTGAACTTGAAGCCGATAACGGTGAAAACATTATAATGACCGTTGTCGAGATAAATGACGACATTGTCGTTCTTGATGCCAACCATGATCTGGCGGGTGAAGTACTCAATTTCGCAATTGAAATTGTTGATGTGAAATAGCAAGTTATGTTGCGGGGGATGGGAGTATCCCCCGCTTTGTAGGAGGAAATATACATGTGGCGTTTATTTATATTTTTTATTCTTGGTGGTTTTCAAATCCTTGGGCAGAGTGTGCCCGTTCCATTTCCCGCACCAGGCGACACCCTGAATCATTATACCGGGGAGATCACCGCGCTGAGTGAGACCGAATATCTCGCGATCCATTCTGTTATCAGAGGCACGAGGGCGCAGGTTTACCTCCTGCGCAGTACAGATGCCGGTACATCATGGGGCACCCCATTCCTGCTGATCGATTCAACCCTGAACCCATCAAATGCGGGAGAAGACTCACTTTCCTATCCTTATATTGTCAGAGGAAACAACAACAGGCTCCTCGCCATCTACAAAGTCGGGAAGGGGATCCACTATTACAGGATCTCGGACAACAACGGCTTAACATGGGGCCCCGGGCGTACACTTAGTCTGATGTCATTAGTTGCCGCGGAAGAAAAAACCAGGATCACATCGGCCATCCACACCGGCGGCGACACGATCATGCTCGCTGTTTCGAGAGACCAAAATTATTTTGGCTTCTCGAAGAGCACTGATAACGGCATTACATTCTCCCCTTTCGAACAGAATTCAGCCGGAACCTGGACGAACGGATCACTCCTGAAATTGGATGACGGAAGTCTCTTCCTCGTTTGCCAGGAGAAAGCGCTGAACAACAAGAAACTGCTTTCAATGCGATATGCACCCGCGACAGGATGGAGCACCACTTCGGTGATCCTGACCGGAACGGACGATGTGAACAACCCGAAACTGTTCCGTTCAAGTGATGGAATGCTTCATGTAGTATATATAAATACCAAGGCATCTACCGGTAAACATAAAAACACTGACATCTACCGGATCAGCAGTACGGATGGTGGCCTTTCCTGGAGTGCACCCACACGGTTAACCCTGTACGCCGGGAGAGATGTGCAACCGAATATAAATCCCCAATCGGTTGTGCCTCTGATGATGTTCTCGAGCGACCGGTCAGAACTTCCGGGTAGAATGAAACTCTGGTTCACCAATGCACTTAATGTATCGGACACTGATGCCCCTCCCGCGATCTATTCAGCAGTGAGCTCACCTGTTCAGCCCGTACCGGGTGATTCAGTTTTTATAAAAGTTTACGCCGGATATCACGGCAAAGGTTTGACAGGTTCAGTAAAAGGGTTGATCAACACCCAGCCTGTGGATATTCCCTTATATGATGATGGCGCCCATAAAGATTCATTGGCGGGAGATGGAGTTTTCGGAGCTTTGATAAAAGTAGCTTCAACCGGCGATTTTGCTCAGATATATGCCTCGATGCAGGGTGGCGGAAAAACGGTGATCTCGAGGCCATTGGAGTGGGCGATCAGGTTCGATGATGTTTATAAATCGATCGCGTTTGATACCGGTGAACTTTGGGTCCCGCTGGATAATCGTGGAGTTATCGGAGGGGTAAATGTCTCAGGCAGGTCAGGGATCACTTATGATTCAATTGTCGTTTTGTATTCCGCCGGTCCAGCACTCTCCGCTCTCAAGAACGGCTCGGTCTGGGGTGCGGCAAACATGACCTCATCGATCATTAAAGATTTTACTGCCGGGCCGGTGGGCGCATCTGCCAATGATCCGAGAGTCGGGATATATAAACTTGATGTTAACGATACAGCTTTCGGCGCTTCATGGCAGAGATGGAAGAGCGCGGTTGAACTTGGCGCGAGATATTGGGACGGCAACAGCAATGGGGTCTATGATCCTGTCGACCACAACAATAACGGCGTGTGGGATATTACAGAAGACAGACCCGAGATGCTTGGTGAGGTGTCATACTGGTGCGTAATCAACGATGGCGTCCCGGCTACATCCAGAAGACTCGGCGAGCATCCCACCGGTATCGAGATCAGGCAGACTCTATATGCATACCCTTATAACGAGTCGGGATATATGAGGAACGCGGTCTTTGTTAGATATGAGATAGTAAATACAGGAACCGTTGTTCAGTCGCTGCCATTGGCGGTTTTCTCCTTTTGGGGCGATCCTGATATTGGTACAGCAACGGATGATCTATTTGGAACAGACACTTTGAGAAACGGGGTCTTCTGTTACAATGACATTGAAGATCCGGTGTTCGGGATCAATCCTCCTGCCGTTTATCAGTCGATACTTTTTGGCAAACCGGTCTTTATTCCAGGGCTCACTTTCGTTGATAACGATCAAAACGGCATCTACGACCCCGGAGCGGACACCCCCCTTGATACGGCAAAGATACCCTTCGGGGCTCCCTTCGGAACGCGGACAATTCCCGGAGCATCAAATCTTGGGCTCTCAACATCACAGTATTACACCCCTTATGATTTTG
The DNA here is from genome assembly GCA_008363265.1 of Chlorobiota bacterium. Lineage (GTDB taxonomy): Bacteria > Bacteroidota > Ignavibacteria > Ignavibacteriales > Ignavibacteriaceae > UTCHB3. The sequence goes on along the minus strand of RHKR01000002.1, from coordinate 1,265 downwards.
ATCACGGCGATCCTATGACATCCGTCGAGTTGCGGAATTATCAGCATGGTGTAACAAAAACAGCCGGCCCTATCGATCCCTGCAGTTGGACTGCCGGTAATGTTACAGGTGAGGATTGCAACAAAATCTCCCGGTATTTCATCTTCTCGGGTGATCCCGTGCTGAACACAGGGTGGTTGGACAGGACCGTTGCAGATAAAAGAATGATGGCGAATTCGGGCAGGTTCGATCTGAACGCGGGGGATACGACTGTTATTCACACAGTGATCTCCTCGATCAAGGGAGAAAACAACCTCCATTCGATCACCCTTACGAGGCAGGCGATGGATGAAATTTTCAGACAGACAGGTGCCCGGCACAAATATATTCCCACAGGGCTTAAGGGAGCTCCTGTGGCGTTACCTGATGAGTACAGGCTCTATCAGAACTTTCCCAATCCATTCAATCCTGAGACGGAGATCAGATTCTCTCTCCGCGAGAGGAGCAGGATCACCCTCACCGTTTACGACATCCTTGGATGCAAAGTGGCAGAGTTGCTTGGTTCTGAACTTGAAAGGGGGGAATACAGGCACGCGTTCAATGGTGATGGTCTTTCATCAGGAGTCTATTTCATCAGACTTGAGGCCCGTTCGTCAGTTAGCGACGGTGTTGAGTATTCGAAAACAATAAAGGCTGTATTGCTAAGGTAACACGCGTCTTTTCATCAGGCGGAGGATAGCATCCTCCGCCACAAAATGGAGGCAGCCGATGAAACGGTTCTTCTTAATCATTATTCTTTCCGTGACCACACTCTTTGGTCAGTACGATCCAATTCCTTTTTACCCTTCAAATGATACTCTGAATCACCAGTCGGGAGAAATTGTAGCCGTTACCGGCACGCAATTCTATTCTCTTATGCCGGTGATCACGGGTAAGGGATCGATCCGCTACACATTCCATAAAAGTTCAAATGCCGGTACCACATGGTGGTTTACAAATACCGTCTTCGACACCACTTTGACATCCCTGGTAATGGAAGACAGTCTGGCCACGCCATTTCTGCTGAGAGTAAACAACAACCGCTTGATCGCAATCTTCAAGGTTGGTTCAGGAGCATACCGCTATAAATGGTCGGAAGATGATGGAGTTAACTGGTCAGCCTCTCTGAAACTCACTCTTTGGGCTAATCCCGCTATCGAACCAACAATGAAGATAACCTCTGCTGTCTATACCGGCGGTAACGAAATTGTTCTGGGTATCTCCCAAAACCAGAATTCGACCGGTTT
>RHKR01000381.1 GCA_008363265.1 Chlorobiota bacterium | reverse complement strand
TCAACTATGTTGTAATAGCCGGCAATCTGACCAAAGACCCGGTCTACAGGCATACCACCAATGGCACTCCCGTGGTCAATTTCACGATCGCGTCAAACCGGAAGTTCAAAGATTCCGGTAACCAGTGGCAGGAGGATGTCTGCTTTGTGGGCGTTGTCGCCTGGAACAAGCTCGCTGAGAGTTGCAGGGAAAGGGTCAGAAAGGGTTCTGCCGTATTGGTTGACGGTGAACTGCAAAGCCGCTCCTGGAAAGCGGATGACGGAAGTTCACGCAGCATCGTTGAGATCAAAGCAAGACGGATCCAATTTCTTAATAAACGATTTAAACCCACCGGGGAAGAATTGTATGAGGAACCTGTTACCGATTACGAAGACGACTCAGCCGGGTACACATCCGATTCATTCGATAAGTTCTTAACTGAAGAAGAATCTAAACTTATTAAAGAGTAATTATGATAAATAACAACAATAATTTCAACCAGAACAGAAGCAAAATGCGTATGCTGAAGCCCAACAAGGTGTGCAGGTTCACACAGATGGGCATCAAATATATCGATTACAAGGACGCCAAACTCCTTCAGAAGTTCATAACTGAGCAGGGCAAGATAATCCCTAAACGCATTACGGGAACCAGTGCCAAGTATCACCGCCAGTTAACCACCGCAATCAAAAGAGCAAGACATATGGCAATCCTGCCTTATGTTGCTGACTCTGTGAAATAGTCGAGAGGAGGCTAACTAATGAAAGTAATTTTAAGGCAAAATATCGAGACCCTCGGCCAGGTTGGCGAGATCGTCGAAGTTAATGAAGGCTACGCTCTTAACTATCTCATCCCAAAGAAATACGCTTATGCTGCCCTCGCAGGCAACCTCCGCGCAATTGAAGATGAGAAAAAACTCATCAACAAAAGAAGAGAAAAAGAGATCGCGGCTGCCACTGAACTCGCTACTGCAATCGAGAACGTTAAGATAGAGATCACTGTCCAGGCCGGTGAAGAAGACAAACTCTTCGGCTCCGTTACCTCACAGATGATCGCTGACGGCCTCAAGGAGAAAGGTTTCGAACTCGACAAGAGATCGATCGATCTCCACGAACCGATCAAAACCCTCGGTATCCACAGCGTTTAACAGGTGTTAGGTGTTAGGTATTATTTACCTTGTACACGAACCGGCGTTTAAGGCTGCTCTAAAGGCAGCCTTTTTTATTTTTATTAAGTTGAAATGTTATCGGGATTGCGCGCAGATGCAAGTAGACAGATCAGGTTGAAGCATAATTTTGAACAAGAGAAGCAGAATACATGTATCTGATAATTTCGCCCAAAACCTTAAATGGCCCGAAGCAAATAATACCTAATACCTGATACCTAACACCTATTTACCTCCCACATAAAGATTAAGCCCCCCTGCCCCGATCCATTTGTTGCCGTCGCGGTCGATGGCGATGGAGAGGGCTGAGTTGTCTTTAATTCCGGAGTTTGCGGTGGTGTATCGGGTCCATCTGCCGTTGTTGAGGTATGAAACGCCAGCGTCGGCAGTGGTAACCCATATTTTTCCGTCAGGGGCGTTGGCAATTGCGGTCACGAGAGAGCCTGCAAAGCCTGAATTGGCGGGTGTGTAGTTGGTAAATACTTTTCGGTTGAACATGGAGACACCGACCGGTCCGGTAGAGCCGGTGAACCCGACCCAAAAATCGTTCTTCTGATCGACAGTTATTCTGTTCACGATCATACCCGGGATGTTCGAGGTCACCTGGTTGTAGACCACCCAGCCATCTGTCGAAGGGGAGTAAAGTGCAAGACCTTCACCGTGTGTGCCGATATATACATTTCCGTTGTCATCGGTCTTTATCGCGTTTATCCTGTTCGAAGGGATGCCGCTGTTGCCGGTGTTATAGACCTTGAATGTTGCGCCGTCGAACTTCACCAGGCCGGCGCTGTACGTTCCGATCCATACATTTCCCCATCCGTCGAGGTCGAGGCAATTGATGTAGTTGTCGGGGAGGTTGCTGTTCTGTCTGTTGTACACAGTCCAGACGCCGTTATCGGAGCGGCCAAAACCTTCGGGAGTTGCCACCCAGATCCTGCCGTTACGGTCGACAAGAAAATCGAGGATATAGTTGTCGGGGATGCCCGAGTTCGACCGGTCGATTATCGTCCACGCCTGTCCGTCAAACTTCACCAGACCCTTTCCGTTCGTAGCGAGCCACTTGTCGCCCCGCGGATCGATAATGATCTTGTTGATCGTGTTCATCGGAAGTGGTGAGTTGGAAGAGTTCCAGTTCTGCCACCAGTCGGAAGGGTTCTCTCGCATCGCAAGCAGCATTGTATCCTGCTGGTCACGCGCGACGAGAGTGTAGAAAGTTGTGTCGATATATTTACCGAGCTTCAGATCGATCTTGTAGAAACCCGGTTCCAGACCCTCGATCACAGTTGGAGTCACCTTGCCGGTATTTTTGTTATTGAAGATCACCGCGGCTCCTGCCGGCTCGGAGACCACCGTAATGCTGCTGAACTTCAGTCCGGGCAATACAGGGGGTTCCTCCTCACATCCGGAGAGGAAAAAAACCGCGAAGGGTATCAATAAATATATTCTAAGTAGCCGGGGGCTTATACTGATCACGATCTGTCTAAAATTTATTCTTGCGGAGATTAATATAATACTTTTGAAGAATTAATAATTTGAAAAAATTCCCTCTCACACCCCTCCAGACTCCTTTTGATAGATCACCACGTCGAAATATCTGGCGGAGGCGATGATGTGCTCCATTATCTGCGCTTGCAGGTCTTCATACTGCATGAAGGTGGTCTCGGAAGTGAAGGCGTATATTTCCATCGGGATACCCGACTCCACAGGTTGAAGCAGTCGGGCTGAGATCTGCAGGTCACCCCTGATCTTTTCCTGGCGCAGGAGGAACCAGCGGATATACTTCCGGAAGAGCATGAGATTTGTCACATCGATCTCTTTTGAGTTAGTGAAATCCGCGCTCAGGAGAAACTCTTCAAGGAACTCATGAATGCCTTTTTTTTCGTTCAGTTTGCCAAAAAGGGCCTGATCGACTTCCCTTACGGATGAAGTGTCGATGAACAGCGACCGCTTTATCCTCCTGGCGTTAAGCTCCTGGATACGTCGCCAGTTCTTGTATCCCACCTCCATCAGTTTATACGTCGGGATTATCGAAATGGTGTTGTCGCCGTTCTGCACCTTGATCGTGTGGAGGGAGATGTCGGTAACTGTACCGTCAGCACCAAAGGCCGGCACTTCGATCCAGTCGCCCTTCTCAACCAGATCGTATGAGTTGATCTGAACATTAACGATGAAGGAAAGAATTGTATCCCTGAAAACCAGCATAAGGATCGCCGTGAGGGCACTCAGTCCGGTAAGGATCGACCATGGACTCTGGTCGGTCAGTATCCCCACAGCGACTACGAGCGCCCAGAAACCGATCACTATCTTGATGATCTGCAGGTACCCTTTCACGGGTCGCCGGTTAAGATTCTCGCTTCGGTCCCAGATCTCGATCACCGCGTCGATGGCGGAGAACACTATCAGCACCGCCAGAAGTGTGTACCAGATAAAGAGTATCTCCCTGACTTCAGCGGCACTTGGGCCAAGAACATACGCGAACTTGCTGGCCACAGCAGTCGGCACAACAAGAAGTGTCCGGCCGATAAACTTTTTGTTCAGGATAACGTCATCGAAGCGGGTGGCGGTCTTTTTAACGATCTTGCCGATCACCTTCACGGCTACCGCCCGCAGGATGATATAGAAAACCAGGGAGACGGCTACAATTCCTGCATATACCATCCAGCTGTTCTCAGTGCCAAACCAGGCTGAAAATTCTTTCATTAATCTTCCGTTTCGTATTTTTGAAGTTTGGATCAGAATCTAATATAAAGGAACCTCTAAAATAATGAAGTCGCTCTTCTTTCTTCGGGATGATGTAACATTTCTCAATCACGGCTCTTTCGGCGCGTCCCCACTCCCTGTGATGCGGGAGTACCAGCGTATTCAGATAGAACTTGAAAAACAGCCCGTTGAGTTCATGGACCGCCGGCACGACGGGATGCTCTCTGATGCCCGAAATTGCCTCGCCGGCTATCTCGGCTGCGGAAGTGAAGATATCGTCTATGTGCCGAACACCACAACCGGTGTGAATGCCGTGGCGCGCTCCCTCCCTTTGAAACCGGGTGATGAAGTGTTGATCAGCGATCAGGAGTACGGCGCGCTCGAGAAGATGTGGAATTTTGTGTGCCTGACCACCGGCGCGAAGCTGGTAAAGGCCGTGATCCCTTTTCCTTTATCCTCTTCTGAAGAAACAAAGAATGCCATCCTTAATGCCGTTACGCCCAAAACAAAAGTGGTTTTCTTCAGTCATATTTCATCAGCAACAGCACTTGTCTTCCCCGTTAAAGATATCCTCGATGCACTCAGAGGAACGGGGGTTTACACTTTCATCGACGGCGCCCACGCGCCTGCTCAGATACCCCTTAATATCTCTGAACTTGACCCCGATTTCTACACAGGGAACTGCCACAAGTGGATGATGGCCCCCAAAGGCACCGCCTTCCTCTATGCCCGGAAGGAACTGCAGAACCTCCTGGTCCCTCC
>RHKR01000380.1 GCA_008363265.1 Chlorobiota bacterium | reverse complement strand
GTCGGGGCTCTCGAACAGATAGTTGATCTGGTTTCGGCGAGTCCAGGAAATGTCGAGTTGTACTTTGAATATCTTCAGCGGGAGAACGGAAAAATATTTCCGAGGATGTTCAGATCGCAGAGTTTCAGGATCGGCGTGACGAGGTCTGTTATCGAGAGGCTCGCAATCATAGTCGGTGAAGAGAATCTGATGGTCGACAGATAGCCCGAATAACTATGCAATAATATTAGTTCAATTTTTGTATTATTGCAATTCAACTTTCAACAAAATCCACAACAAAGGTAGCATCTATGAGCAATGGATCCACTGACAAGTACTATGCGCTGATATTGGGAGCTTCATCCGGATTTGGTGGGGCGACAGCGGTCAGGCTTGCAGAAGACGGATACAACATAATCGGTGTGCATCTTGACAGAGCAGTCAATATGCCGCTGGTGAACGGGATCATTGATAAAATAAAGAGTTTCGGCGTTGATGCACGTTTCTTTAACATGAACGCGGCCGATGAGAAGAAAAGACAAGAGATAATCGAAGCACTGCTTTCAGAAGAGACTCATCCAAAAATTAAAGTCGTAATGCATTCTCTCGCATTTGGTACACTTTTGCCATTCGTACCGGCTGAAGGTGAAAAATACATTACCAAGGCACAGATGGAAATGACCCTCGATGTAATGGCACATTCGCTTGTATACTGGGTACAGGATCTTTTCAAGGCGGGCCTTTTGGCGAATGACGGCAGGATATTCGGGATGACCAGCTCCGGCGGGCACTCGATCATACCGTCGTATGGGGCTGTTTCAGCTGCAAAAGCGGCACTCGAGTCACATATCAGACAACTGTCTGTTGAGCTCGGTCCGTTTGGAATCACCGCAAACTCGATCATGGCCGGTGTAACGGATACCCCTGCATTAAGGAAGATCCCCGGCAGTATCCCGATGCTCGAAGTGGCCAGGAGGAAAAATCCGGGCTGCAGATTAACCACCCCTGAAGATGTGGCTGACACCATTTCACTCCTTTGCAGGCGCGAAGCCCGATGGGTAAGCGGTGGCGTCATTAATGTTGATGGTGGTGAAGACATCGTAAGTTATGGCTTATCGACTTTTGGGCGGTTTGGTGTGGTCCGTGCCGTGCCATTGCTCCGGTCGTTGAGCAACTCGCCGGTGAGTATGAAGGGAAAGTAAAGATCGGAAAGCTTGATGTGGATGAGAATCCCGATACCGCCGTTAAGTATGGTGTAAGAAGCATACCGACACTTCTGCTGTTCAAAAACGGACAGGTGGTCGATACAATAATCGGTGCTGTACAGAAGAATGTAATAGTACAAAAAATGACCCCGTATATTTAATTACCTTTCAAAAATTTGTAAAAATCGGTATTTAGCGCCACGGATGCGAAATATTGGTGCTAAAAGAGCAGATTTCCCGAAAATTTTAAAAATTATTGTTGCTTAAAAAAAATTAAATAAATAATTTCCGTTTCTCTAAATCGGTTTTTTTTAGACTGAAGAAGAGAAACAATCTTGTTATTTGAAAGTCATCATTTAGCCGGGAGTTAGTGCATTCGGTCACTTTAAACACGGCCGGGCAATAAACTTCTTGGAAAAGTGGTAAAATCTGATTAAAATAAAAACTAGATTCGTAGTTTTTTGCTAACTTTTCTAAATAACAATCCAAAACCAATCATTAAATAGGAGTATCCTATGCTTAAAAGAACACTCTTTTTGCTTGCCAGCGTTACTTTGGTAATGTCTCTCCAGGCTCAGGATAAAAGAGAAGTCGGGAAAAAAGCTCCGGTAAAAGTTGAACCTGTTACTGAAACAGTATCAGTTCCCCTTACCGGTGGCACCCCTACCTGGGGCCCGTCAGCACTCAACTGGGTAGCCGCGGACACCATGGCTAACTGCTATGGCCCAGCCATTGGCGCGTTGAACCCATTGGCATTTGACCCTTGGACGAACACTGTAATGCTTCTCCACAGAGGTCACACAACCTATGGTTCATCAGGTAGAGTATTTTACAACTACTCAACAGACGCCGGTGCAACATGGGGAAGAGTAACCCCCGCGATGAACGGAAGCAACTCAGCTTTCAACGCAAGGTATCCTTCACTTACCTTCAACAACCCAACCAAGAGCTCAAACGTCCAGGATGCTCTCGTGGCCGGATCATGGCCTGAGCTCGTAGCCGGAGCTTTCGGTGGTGTTGGTGCAGGTGCTGATGAGTATGCCGGTTCAGGCTTCCAGGTTTCAGCCATCTACACTGATCCGAACCTTCTCTTCTCATCACAGGTTCCTACCTTCGCTAACGACGGTACTGCCGGTGTTATGTGGGCTTCAGACAACCAGACCAATGCGTCACTGAAGCTTTGGAAAACCGTTGATTTCCAGACCGTTGATACCCTCATCCCTCCTACATGGACAAGTGCTACATGGGAAGATGGCGGTAACATCGCTATGGGCGGTGCTGCCCACAATGGTACCATTGTTTATGGTGTTCTCGGTACATTCCCGACACAGACCCCGATCGTGTCCGGCTGGTTACCAGGATTCTCCAAATCAACCGACAACGGTGCCACATGGTCAACCTGGAAAGTTGCTGACTTCAGAAACATTCCTGCCCTCGCAAGATATGACAGACTTTACGATTATGTAAAGCTTGATGCATTCGTTTCCTACGTTGGTGATATCCATATCGACAAAGACGGTTTTGCTCACATGCTCTTCTGCGTTACCGATACCACTGTTGACAACAACAGCGGCGAAAACGCACTCGTAGAAGTTTATGAAACAGCAACCGGATGGGAAGGTAAAGTTGTTTACCACGGTATCGGCGACAGCTCATATACCAAACTTGACGGTCCTGGTCTCGGCCAGGTAGGTCCTGCTGCTTACCTTTCATTCGACAAGGACAAAAATGTTATCGTGGCTACATGGAACATGCCCCGCTCACTCACAGACTCCCTCGTAGATATCTACGCTTCATGGAGACCTGCTGCTGGTGGCGAATGGTCAGCTCCTGTAAACCTTACAGACAGCCCTGGAATGAATGAAAACGCCAATCATGCTGCTCCTTACATTCAGAGCAACGGCAACAACTCATACACTGCCTATGTATTCATGAACTACCCTGCCGGTTATACAGGATACTTCCCTAACGGCGCCGGTCTTGAAACACAGCCTGGCGTATGCTATGTTGGCGGCTGGACATTCACAGCTACCGGTGTTGAAGATGAAGTAAGTGCTCCTACAGGTTTCGCCCTGTCGCAGAACTTCCCGAATCCATTCAACCCAACCACATCGATCAAATTCAATGTTGGTGAAAGAGCCAATGTTACCCTCAAGGTATTCGACATGCTCGGTAGAGAAGTTGCTACACTGGTTAACGAAGTCAAGGAATCAGGTTCATATGATGTGAACTTTGATGCTGCAAGCCTTGCTTCAGGTACCTATGTTTACAAACTGACTGCCGGTAACTTCGTAGAAACCAAGAAGATGGTACTTCTCAAGTAATTACCGTGAGTTCACTTACGTAATGAAAATTAGGTGAACCCTGCTGAAAAGTGGGGTTCGCCGTTTATAATTAAAGAAATAGCTGCAAATATTTTTTACAGATCACATCATCCAACATCTTTGGAGGATCAGGGATGAAGATTTTGAGAGAGCTCTTTTTAGGCCTACTTTTTGTATCGCTCCTTTCAGTAACCGGCTTACTTACAGGAAAGGTAGTTGATGCAAAATCAAAAGAAGCCATCATAGGAGCAAACGTTAAAATTCTAGGTACCAAGCTTGGTGCTGCCACAGACATTAATGGTTCATACTTTGTACTGAACATTAACCCGGGCACATACAGCGTTGAGGTATCTTATGTGGGTTACGGCACCAAGACCTTCCAAGGTATAAGAGTTGTTGCCGGTATCACAGAAGAACTCAATGTAGAACTGGCTTCGGGTGTTACTCTTGATGAAGTAGTAATTGTTGATAAAAAATTCTTTGAAGAAAAAGCAACAAATACCACTAAAGTCTATGACTCTGAAGAAATTCAGAAACTGCCTGTTAAAGGTGTCGAGAACATTGCCGGTCTTAATGCCGGTGTGGTTATGACCGAAGGTTCCGGTGGAGCTTCCGGTAACGCCACACTCAATGTTCGCGGTGGTAGAGGCGGTGAAGTTCTCTACATCGTGGATGGTGTTCCTCAGAACGACCTTTACTCAGGTGTCAACTATTCACAGGTTAGTAACGCTGCCATCGAGCAGATATCGTTCCAGATCGGTGGTTATGAGGCCAAATACGGCCAGGCCCAGTCAGGTATCGTAAACGTTACTACCAAATCAGGTAATCCGTTCTATACTTTCTTTGGTGACGTTCTTACTTCGTCATTCACAGACAAGTACGGATACAACCTTTACACAGCCACCCTCGGTGGCCCTTACCTCCCGGGTAATGGCGACCATACATTCTTCCTCTCTGCCGAGAGGGGCTGGTTCCTCGACCAGGATCCGAGCGCGATCACTCTTGAAGTTCCTTCAGTCGGTCTTAATTCAGACACACGTCCGAATTCAAGCTCGAGTGTCTGGAGATTCACAGGAAGATCGACCCACAGGATCACAGAAGACTGGACCTTCAGACTTGGTGCCAACATCAACATGAGAGAGTTCAACGCTTACACACATTCATACATCAAGAACAATGCCGAGCACAATCCTCTCGTGAAGAGAGCAAACTATTCGTTCTCAGCACGCTTGTCACAGAATGTCAGCAAGAACGCTTTCTGGAACCTGAACGTTGGTTACAAACTCTACAAGAATGAACAAGGTGACGGTGTCTGGTTTGACAATCTCGAAGCTTACGGCGACAGTATCGCCAATGCTGCAAGAGGTGTAACACTTCCATTTAACGGTGGAAGGGTGAACTTCGACGAATATGGTATATTCTCGAAGTATGGAAGAGTTAACAACGGCTACTTCCTAACTAACAACGCAAGCCTTACAGCTGATTTCGACTTTACCGCTCAGATGGGTAACCATCTTCTCGAGGCAGGTGGTGGTTTTAACTATACAACCATCCGTCTCTACTCGATCGGACCGGTCGGACTCGCTTCTGACAATCTCAAATCTCTTTCAACTGCTGAAAGATATGCGAGACTTCAGCCGACAGCAATCGGTTACGATGTAACCGGCAAGACTCTTACAAGCAAAGGCGAAGCCAACGAGCCAAGAATGCCTATGATCGCTTACGCGTACATTCAGGACAGATTTGAGCTCTCAGACATGGTTCTTAACCTTGGTGTAAGACTTGACTACTTTGACACAAAAGCAGACATACTCAAAGATCCCCTCTTCCCCTACATCTACGGTGATCCCAACGTATTCGATGCTCCTGACTTCAAGACCAAAGAAGCGGAGATCCACTTCTCACCAAGAATCGGTCTCGGTTTCCCTGTAACTGCCAACACGGTTTTCCATGCACAGTATGGTAAATTCATTCAGCAGCCGTCACTTGATCAGGTTTATACTACAGTTGCCGACCTCAGTTCACTCGTTACCGACAATAACCTCGGTGTTAACAACGGTCACGTTGAGAGCGAAGTTACTACACAGTATGAGATCGGTTTCCGTCACGTGGTCAGCGACCTCGCTGCTGTTAACGTTACCGCTTTCTACAAGAACACAGAAGGTCTTGTAAACTCGGCTACAGTGTTCTTCAGAAGATCAGAAGGTGGTGAGCTCTTAAGGTACATCACCCCGACTAACACTGACTTTGGTACAGTTAAAGGTCTGGCGATCTCTCTCGACGTTTCAAGGATCAGTTACTTCTCATTCTCACTTAACTATACCTATTCGATCGCAGAAGGTACCGGTTCTTCAACAGGATCATCCTTCACTGCAGCGTTTAGAAATACAAACGGTGAGATTCCGAAAGTTATTGCTCCCCTCGATTTCGATCAGAGACACACAGGTGTGCTTAACGTCGATTTCTTTGTCCCACAGGGACAGTTAGGATTCCTCGAGAATCTGTCAGCAAATCTGCTTCTCAGATTCAACAGTGGAAGACCATATACTCCGCTTGAGTCACAGAACATCCTCGCCGGTGCAACAAACTTCGGTGATACAAAAGGTTATGTGAACTCTGCCTACGGTCCTGGTAACTTCAGAGTTGACCTGAAGCTTGAAAAAGCCTTCAGAGTAAGCAACTTTATTCTTACCCCGTACCTCTGGATCGAGAACCTTCTTGATACAGACAACCCCGTTGCGGTTTACCAGTCTTCCGGAGATCCTTACACAACCGGATGGATAAACACACTCGAAGGGCAGAGAACTGCCGCTTCGACACCGAATCCGGAGATCTACAAATCCGACTATCGTGCATTTGAAAGAAATCCTGATTTCTTCGGTATTCCAAGACTCATCAAGCTTGGTTTCAAAGTTAACTTTACAAGTCAATCCGGTAAATAATATTGGGAACTTGGAATATGAATAGAAAAATATACGTAAAAGAATTTGTCCTCCTCTTTGTCCTTGCGGCCGGTTTGGTTTCGTTCGGATTCAGAGGAAATGACAATGGAGGCAAAGGCGGAGGAAAGGGGAGCAATAACACTCCTTCACTGAAAGCCGGCGACTCCTACAGAATGTTTATTAACAATCTGAACATCCCATTGAACCGCTCCGGCGTTCTTGGTGATGTTTCGATCTTCGATCCGGAAACAGGCGGCAACTCCTCCGGTGGCAAGTTCGGTGGATTTGTTTTCCTTTTCTCCGGCGGTTTCTTCCTTTCAGGCGTTACCAATGGTTCACTCTGGTCCAATGCGGTTGCTTCTGCATCCCGTATTCAGGACTATGTTCCCGGTACTGTAGCCGGTGGCAGAAACGACTCAAAAGCTCAGATATATGTTCTCAGAGCTGCAGAGGGTGATTTCGCCCCCGCTTGGGACGAGTGGAGAGATGCCGTAAAACTCGGAGCCTACTTCTATGACGGCGACGGTGACGGTATCTACGATCCAATCGACAAGAACGGAAACGGTAAATGGGATTCCAGCGAAGACAGACCTGACCTCATCGGTGATGAGACAGCATGGTGTGTTTACAACGATGGTACTGATCCAGCCCTCAGAAGATTCAATGATGTTTCTCCTCAGGGTATCGAGATCCGTCAGACAGTATTTGCCTTCAATACCAAAAGCTTTGTTGGTAACATGCTCTTCCTCAGGTATT
>RHKR01000379.1 GCA_008363265.1 Chlorobiota bacterium | reverse complement strand
CCGTTGCCGTTGGGTTTCGGGTCCCACGGTGAAGTGGTGCCGTAGGCCACACTGTCGAGAACCACTCCGTTCGGATCAGCGAAGTGAACAGTTTCACCTGTGGAGGAGAGACCGAAATCGAAGTTTCCTGTAAAATTGGTCGCCCCCGGATGGAAGAACCTGAATTTGGCGGTATCTTCGCAGATGGCAAGATAACCGGTCGGACCGATAACAGTTCCGGCGGGCAGTGTGAAGAGGTTGCCTTCACCTGAATCGTAGAATTTATATCCCGAGAGGTCGATGGTTGAGTGCGAAGGGTTGAAAATTTCGATCCAGTCACCTGTATCGTAGACCGGGTTGCTTTTGTAGTTGATCTCGTTGATCACCAAAGCAGTATCTCCCGCTGTGAACGGCTCGAAGATCGCCTTAAGCGCGATATTTGCCGACGGCATTATCTCGATCTTTTCGCCCGGCTGGTTAAGGTATCCTTCCCACCTTACAAACCTGTAACCGGGATTGGGCATCGCCCATAATTTCAGAGGCACACCCTTGAAGAATACCGGTTTGGTGTTCCAGTTCATCGTAACGGTATGCGCGATCACGCGCCCGGCTGTTGAATCGTTACTTGTAAGGTGGACCGAGTATGAGCCGGGGAGCCCGAACTTTTCGTTGAAGAATCCTCTCATGTAACCGGGACGCAGATAAGCGAACTCACGGATCAGTTCGATCTGTGCATCCCAGGTGGCACCGAAGGAGATCGAATTGGGCCAGCGGGACTTGTGCTTCGGTATCTCTGTGGCGATCAGCTGTTTAACGCTGTCGATAACGGCGAGGGTTCTGTTGTAGTCGAATGTGGTGCTTATATGGGCAGCCATCCTCTGGATGAACTCATTCCTGAACTCCGGGTGTGTCATCAGACGGCGGAAGATCATCGTTGCCCACGGTGGATTGGTCGAAATGGTATTGGTCGAGTCGATCGCGTATCCGAGGGTGTTGGTGTTGTACATTCCTTTCGAGTTTCCGTTGTAGCAGAAATCGAGATCGTAAAGGAGCCAGCGCCACTTCGCCCCGGGTTTTCTTTCACGCCATAGCTTCACATTGTTTGCCGGCCAGTCTCCGTTGGCAGCATAGATCTCGGCAACGTTGTAGTCTATGAACTGATTAATGTCGATCATGCTTTTGGCGATCTCATAGTTCGCGTCGATCGAAATGTCGTGATTCTTCAGGAAATTGTACATCTCGAGGTAAGCAACTGAGTCACCGCACTTTATTTCGGGCACCTTCGAATATTCGATAAGATCGAGTTCAGTTTCCGGAATGTTGTAGTGATACTCGATAAAGTGCTCGTTGAGTTTTTCCCGGATGTTGTGGATACCCCAATATTGCCCGTTGATGAAGAGGATCGATGGGCGGTATTCCTGCTGGTCGACGTCCATTTCCCCTTTAAGCAACGCACTGATCATACCTTCGCGTACCATCGTGCGGTACCAGTCCTGTCCCGCGTTCCGGAGGACGAGGTTATTGTGTTCGTATAGGTACGAATCTTTGAATATCTTGTAGAATATTTTTGAGTCGCCGTATTTGTCGCGCATATATATCGCGAGCGATTTTTCGGGGTAAAGCCGCGTGCAGCCGCCGTAGATCTTAACCCCCGCGTTCACGCGGAAGGCGCGGGACTTGTCGTTCTCGAAGAACTCCAAGGCGATGGGGCGCTCCCAGTCCTGGTTCCAGTTCCTTGGTGATGTCGAGCAGTACCCGGTAATGCCGTTCGTTCCGGCCACATAGATACCTGCCGTATCGCTAAAGAAGTTGGCAGGGTCGGTCGATAGTGAGAAAACCGGCAGATCGGTCTGCACGTTAATAAAATAAGTGTTGGTGACCGTCTTCGAGGGGAGGCTCTGCAGTTTGAAAGTTCTCGCGCGGAGGACACGGGTTGAGTCGATGGTTATTGGCGCTGAATAAAGGAGTGAATTTTCCTTCGGTTCCGAGCCGTCGAGGGTGTATCTGACCTCACTTCCCGCCATCGAAGTGGAGAGGGAAACAGTCACTGATGAACTGAAGAACCCGCCCTGCAGGCTGATCTCCGGTTCGGGGCAGCGTGAAGTGATGTTCGACTCAAAGTTCGGGGTTCCCGGAGTGGCGGGGAAGAAATTGAACCAGTGGTTGTCGCCGTCGGGGTACCTGCCGTAGGAGATGTCGCTTGTCTGCGCGGGAAAAGTTACGGTATCAACAATCGCTCCCGAGGCTGAGTACAAGCCCACCATTTCACCGTTCGCGGTAAGCTTGAAGTTCGCGTGGAGACCGGTATTATGATCATCGCACCAGATAATAAGGTATCCGTTCGCGGGGATGATAACACCGGTTAGGGGGAGGCGCCACTTCTGCGGCTGGCTGAAAATGTCGGTCAAGTAGTAACCGGAAATGTCGGCATCAACCGTATCTGCGTTGTAAAGTTCGACCCAATCGCCATATTCACCGAATTGCGGGTCGGGTATCGTGTTCGTATTCGAGGCCATGATCTCATTGATCCTGACCCGTGGAAGTCCTTGTGGAAGAAGTGTAGTCGCAGCAAGGGCCAATAGGAAGAGCGCGGCAAATAGTCGCCTCATGTCTGCTCCGGGGAAAATTAATAATCTTCTCAGTAAAATACGGATTAAGTTGCAAATCCTGATTCAGACGACATTTTAGTATATTCCGCATATGATTAAGAGAAATTCCCGAGCCGAGAAATGAAGAAGCGAATACCGTCAAAATCATCAAACTATGCGAGTCTGATAGACGAAAATTCTTATTTTGTGGATAAAACACAGTTTATCCAAAAACTTGAATCCATAAATGACAAGTACATCTTTTTCCTTCGTCCCCGCAGGTTCGGGAAGTCCCTTACACTCTCAATGCTCGAATACTATTATGGGATACAGCACAAAGAGAGATTCGATGAACTGTTCAGGCAGTACTTCATCGGCAAACGGGAGAATACAACCCCGCTGAAAAACAGTTACTATATTCTTAAATTCAACTTCAGCGGTATCAGAACCGATGAACCTGACAGGATTCTTGAGCACTTTTCGGTTGAAGTGAGGAACGCAGTTGATGTTTTCTTAAGAATTTATAAGATCCTGCCTGAATATGAAAGAAAGGAAGTGTTTGCATTACCTGAAGCGAACAGTATCCTGCACAGTTTCCTTTCCAGGGTACAGAGCGTCGCTCCCGATCTGAAAATTTATCTCTTGATCGATGAATATGACCACTTCACAAATGAGCTGTTTTCCTTCAATCCTGATCACTTCAAAGATATAGTCTCACGTAATGGGTGGGTCAGGAAATTTTATGAAGTGATCAAACAGTTTATGGGTGAAGGAATTATCGACCGTTTCTTCGCCACCGGTGTCACTCCCGTAACCCTCGACAGCATGACCAGCGGATTTAATGTGGGGCAGAATCTTACACTTCATCCCGATTTCCACAACATGGCTGGCTTCACCGAGCCCGAGTTACGCGGTTTGATCGAGAATACCATCTACGAAGA
>RHKR01000378.1 GCA_008363265.1 Chlorobiota bacterium | reverse complement strand
TGTTCCGTCACCCCCGGCGATTATCAGGTGAATGCTGTCACGATTAAGTTCATTAACAATACGTTCTGATTCTTCAAGACCGGGAGGTGTGACCACACTTAAACCGCGAATTAACGGTGATTTGGATATTAATCCGGCAAATTTCTTTCCTTTACCGTTGCCGGCAAAAGGATTGATCAAAAGGTGTTTTTCCAAAAGGTTGTTACCACTCATTTGGAGAAAATGGCTTCTACATACATCTTGGGATCAAAATTCTGAAGGTCTTCAATGCCTTCACCAACCCCTATGTAACGGACAGGAACACTCAGTTCACGACAGATCTGAAAGATCACGCCACCTTTCGCGGTGCCATCCAGTTTTGTAACGATCAGTCCTGACAATTCAGTTACCTTGGTAAACTCCTTGCCCTGTTGTACGGCATTCTGACCTGTTGTACCATCAACCACGAGAAATATCTCATTTGGGGCGTACGGAAGTTTCTTTGCGATAACATTTTTAATCTTTTTCAATTCTTCCATCAGATTAACTTTCGTATGCAGTCTGCCGGCGGTATCAATCATCACCACATCAGCATTGATCTTGATGGCCTCCTCGATTGTTTCATACGCAACTGACGAGGGATCTGCTCCCTGGTGTTTCGAGATGATGGGGACTCCGGCCCTTTCAGCCCAGATCTCCAGTTGTTCATTTGCGGCTGCTCTGAATGTGTCTGCGGCTCCAACCACAACTTTCCAACCTGACATTTTGAAGTTATGAGCGAGCTTACCGATAGTTGTGGTCTTGCCGGCCCCGTTAACACCAACAATAAGTATGACGAAAGGTTTGTATGCCTCGACATCAGGCTGGTATTCGCGGGAAGATATCGAGTGCGCAAGTTCGTCTTCAAGAACCTCTTTAACAATTGCCAAAACGTTCTCCCCCGAGCGGTCTTTCTCTGATTTTAACCTTTTTCTTACTTCTTCGACAATCTTCATCGCCAGATCAAAACCGATATCGGATGTTATCAGAATCTCTTCCATCTCCTCAAGTGTGATCTCATCGATCACGGCCTTTCCCGTCACGGTTTCGGATATCTTGTTGAATATTTTATCCCTGGTCTTAGTGAGACCGTCTTTAAGCTTACCGAAATCAAAATTTTTGAAGAGACTCATGATCTGTTCCTGATGGATTTAACTGCCTTGATGGCATAATTTATGTATGAAACAAGAATTAAACTGATCAAACCGTAGTAATACAACTGCATCGGAAGACTTTCTTTATCTGCCCCGATATAGATGATGATCAGATACGACCCGATAAATGTAAATGTCCACTTCCCTATCCGGTCGGAAGCAGGCACACTTCCAAAGTATTTACTCAGAAATATTCCGGGAAGAATGATAAGCAAGTCACGTAGAACTATTATCAGAAAAAGCGCCGGATCGAGAATTCCGGTCAGGTAAAAGGCCAGTGAGACAGAGATCACCAATACTTTATCGGCTAACGGATCCAGTATTTTCCCGAGTTCTGAGACCTGGTTAAGTTTTCGCGCGAAATAACCGTCAAGAAAGTCAGAGATGCTGATCAAAAAGACCAGAACCAAAACGTACGGTTTCCCAAGTACTGTGCTGTCATAAAGTAGCCAAAAGAGCGGAAATGCTCCGATCAGCCTGAAAAGACTGAGCAAATTTGATATCTGGAAGAAATGTTTAACTTGAATCCCAAACATCAGTTTATCACCACAAGTTTACCTGTCTTAACGGAAACTTCACTTCCTTTTCCATCTGTCATTGAAGCCCGGAATATGTAAACACCTGATGGTACAGGTTGCCCTTCAGAATCCTTCATATTCCAGTCGATCCCGCCGTTTCCGTCACTTTCTGAGAATTCTGCTATCCGCTTGCCATCCAAATTGAAAATGATAATATCGACATACCTTGGCAGATTGGCAAATGTAAGGCTTGTATGCCTGGAACGGTCAGCAGGACTCGGATAGACGTACATATCATCCAAATTCGCGCTTGTGGAGGTCAGTACAATTGTTGCACCGGCGTTCTGGTTGATTGCCACATTTCCCGTAGTCTGTGATGATCTAACGCCTTTGATTGTCAGGGTATATTCCCTCCCAAGAGCGCCGACAGGTTTGGCTCCTTTGAGACCAAGTATCACTGTTTTAGCATCACCGGGTGATTGAGTCACCGAGGTGGCCCGGTTATCCGGTGAAAATTGATAATTTGTTGTCTGAAGTGCAGTTGCCGGGTCAGGCTCAAGATTAAAAGTTATACTAACAGTATAGTTATCTATGATCCTGAAACTTTCGACGAAGAATTGCGCGACCGGAGATCCTGGTGAATAGCTGAACCTGGCAGTATCGGAAGGTACAGGAGAACCGTATAGATCAACGAGACCGCTTAAAACCACTGAATTAACACCGGGAAGGAGTTCCTCGTCGAACGTTAACTGAAAACTGCTTTCACCCGAAGGACTGTAGGAAGAGACCGGAACCTTCCTCGTTCCTTTTATCAAGAATAAACCGGCAGGATCATCAACCTCTTTCCGCATCTTCCCTGAAAATGTCACTTCAACTGAATTGGAGGACCGGACACCGGCCGAGAGAAATTTAGCGGGAGAATGGTGAAACACCTTGAAGCTTTTCGTTGAAGCTCTGAAAGAGCTTGTCTGACCTTCGATCCGGTACCAGTATGTTGTATTCAAAGTTACATTAATGTCGGTATAGCTCTGAGAAGAAACAGAATCGTACAGGACTAATGTTGAATCGGATGTACCGCGATAGATATAATATTTCGTGGATGTACCCTGAAAGTTTATAACGACCTGAGACTCATTCCTGCTGAATGCTGAAATAATTGAGGGTGCAAATGAACGGGTCTGATCGAACTCAAAGAACTTTATTGTGTTTCCGTAAGGATAAGCGATCTCCGGAATTCCGTTTCCGTCAAAATCTTCGATCAGTATTGCGTTCGTATTGATATTTTCATCATATGACACCACTTCCCCGCCGATGCCCTGATTTTTTATCACATAGGCATACGGGTAAGTAAAAAGCAGTAGTTCCTGCTTGAAATCGCCATCGATATCGAAAAATTTTAACGCGTTTGAAGCACGCTGAAATGTTGAACGGAATTCAACCGCCGGATCGACAAAGGCATTATCATAGCTGACATTCAGTGATGTCCCCGAAAAATTAAATATAATTACGCGGTTGTACGGCGCAACATCAACCTCGGGGACGGCTTGAAGCAGAATGGCAATGTCTTCCTGACCATCATTATTGAAATCACCTGTATTGATAAATGACGAGGATGAAATATACCCGGTTCTGACGATCTTGTCCGTTCTGATGTCGTTTAACGCGTTCACTTTCATCACAACAATGTCACCATCCGAGTCAGTGAAAACTATCTCGTTTTTACCGTCCCTGTCTATGTCTTTAACCACCAGAAACGGTGAATTGAACATGTTCCCACCGAATCCCATTCCGGAATTGTTGTAAAATCTGGTGCGGTATGTCAG
>RHKR01000377.1 GCA_008363265.1 Chlorobiota bacterium | reverse complement strand
GCGTCTCGCCTGGAAGTCTTCGAAGTTGCTGCATGATGATGCCTCGAGCCACCTTTTTTCGGCAGGCGACCATACTTCGATGTCGTAGCATTTCGCTGCTGAGAAGCTGAGATCACCGGTGCAGAGCATCAGCACGCGGTAGGGGATGTTAAGCGCCTTAAGGATATCCTCGGCATCGTTAACCAGTTTTTCGAGCTCGTCGTATGAAGTTGAGGGTTCAACGAATTTCACCATTTCAACTTTATTGAACTGGTGCACTCTAAGAAAACCTTTCGACTCGCGACCGTAAGAGCCGGCTTCGCGCCTGAAACATGGGGAGTAACCGCACAGTTTCAGCGGCAGGAGTGACTCCTCAAGCACTTCACCACGGTAGATGTTGGTTATCGGCACTTCCGCTGTGGGGATAAGGAAGAGTCCGTCGCGTTCGCATGTGTACATGTCGTCTTCCATTTTCGGGATCTGGCCCGTCCCTTTCATCGACTCCCTGTTCACGATGAAGGGGGTCATTACTTCCTTGTAACCGTGGTGTTTCAGGTGAAAATCGAGGAAGAAATTGAAGAGCGATCTCTCGAGCGTGGCGCCGTCACCCATATAGAGTGGGAAGCCCGAACCCGCGAGCTTTGTCCCCCTCTCGAAATCGAGTATCCCAAGGTTCTTGCCGATCTGCAGGTGATCGATAACCTCTGCTTGTGAGTCGAGATCGTAACCTTCCGGGAGCCATCTGCGCACTTCGACATTGTCGTCCGCCGATCTGCCGACAGGCACGGAAGCATGAGGCAAATTGGGAAGATAAAGGAGGAGGTTGGCAAACTCTTCATCAACCACGGCTAGTTCGTCGTTGTATTTCTTGATATCTTCGCCGACCGTCTTCATCTCTTCGATCAGGTGAGTGGCGTCTTCCTTGTTCTTTTTCATCCGGGCGATCTCGTCGCTTACGCGGTTCCGGTTCGACTTCAGATCGTCGGCTACCGCGATCAGTTCGCGTCTCTTTTTATCGAGTGCCAACAGTTCGTCGATCCGGTTCTTTTCATTTTTGTTTTCGATCCCCTGTCTTACCAATTCGGGGTTTTCTCTGATAAGTTTAATATCTAACATTTTAAGCCTGTTTTACGATTACATTAAGAATTTTGTTTTTTACAAAGATCACTTTGATGATCTGATTTCCTTCGATGAACTTCGCGATCTTCGGGTCGGAAGTGGCGGCAGCGAGCACAGTATCCTGATCCGAATCCACCGGCATTTCAACCGTTCCGCGCATTCTGCCCGAAACCTGAACGGCGATGGTTACTGCATCAACAGTGAGCGCAGCAGGATCTGCCTCGAATTGCCATGGCTCCTCGAACAGTGACTTCTCTTTACCTATTATCTGAGCCATCTCCTCGGCGAGGTGTGGCGCAAGTGGCGCGAGCATGTGAGCCACCCTTATCAGGGTGTAGGTCTTCAAGCCGGGTCTGCAAGCGGCAAGGTTTTTCCCAAGCTCGTTGCTCAGTTCCATCAACGAGGCGATAGCCGTGTTGAACTTCAGGTGCTCCATCTCATGCCCGAACTTGGCGAGAGTACGGTTAACATATCTGTAAACCGACTTCTCTTCCGCGCTTAGCTCATCAATTGAATATTTTTCAGCCGGTTTGTGATTTGCGAGATAACCGGCGTGGTTCTGAGCCAGATCGTACATTTTATGCGCGAATCTTTCGGTACCGGTGATGCCTGAGTCGCTCCAGTCGCCACCAAGTTCATATGGACCCATGAACATAAGGTAGAGCCTGAAGACATCGGAGCCGTATTTGTCGATGTATGGCTCGGGGTTCACTACATTTCCGCGCGATTTCGACATTTTTGCGCCCTGATTGGTGATGGTACCCTGATGAACCAGCTTCATGAACGGCTCGGGGGTTTTTACCAGACCAATATCCATCAAAAACTTGTGGATGAACCGGGCGTAGAGGAGGTGCATAACAGAGTGCTCGCGACCGCCGATGTACATATCGACAGGCGACCATTTATCGGTCAGCTCCGTGCTGAACATCCCGCCTTCAAACTTGGGATCGAGATAGCGGAGGTAGTACCACGATGAATCGACGAATGTATCCATTGTGTCGGGATCGCGCTCAGCGTTCCCGCCGCACTTTGGACATGTCGCGTTCATGAATCCGGTATGCCGTTTCAGGGGACTGTCGCCCTGCACCTTGAACTCGACATCATAGGGAAGTGTAACCGGCAATTGCTCTTCGGGAACCGGCACTTCGCCGCATTTTTCGCAATAAACAACGGGAATTGGCGTTCCCCAATACCGCTGGCGTGAGATGAGCCAGTCGCGCAGACGGTAGTTTACCTTTGCCCTGCCCGCGCCTGTGGCCTCAAGCTCTTTAATGATTGCTTCTTTTCCGGCGACCGAGTTCATGCCGTCGAACTTGCCTGAATTAACCATCGTGCCGGCTTCGGTGAAGGCTTCGGTTAGTTCGTCGCCAATTGCAGTACCTTCCTGAAGGATCACTTTCCTTATAGGGAGGTTGAATTTCTTCGCGAACTCGAAATCCCTCTCGTCATGCCCGGGCACTGCCATTACGCAGCCTGTACCGTAGGTGAGGAGAACATAGTCGCCGATCCAGACAGGCACCCTCTCCCCGTTTACGGGGTTGATGGCGTACGATCCGGTGGGGGCACCCGACTTCTCCTTGGTGGTCGATTGCCTGTCGATCTCCGTCAGGTGAGCAGTCTGCTCAACATATTTATCAACCGCGGCTTTGTGCTCGGGTTTTGTGAGCTTCTCAACAAGGGGATGCTCAGGGGCAAGGGTAACATAGGTTACTCCGAAAAGTGTATCGGGGCGGGTGGTGAACACATTTATCACCTCGTCGCTTCCCTCTACCTTGAACTCCACCTCAGCACCGACACTTCTGCCGATCCAGTTGCGTTGCTTGGTTTTGGTCTCTTCGGGCCAGTCGATCAGATCAAGATCTTCGAGCAGACGGTCAGCATAAGCTGTGGTTTTGAAGAACCATTGAACGAGGTTTTTCTGGATAACGGGACTCCCGCATCTCTCGCAGTTGCCGTCGCTGAGCACCTGCTCGTTAGCGAGTACTGTCTGGCACGAGGTGCACCAGTTCACGGGCGATTTCTTCCTGTAAGCGAGCCCTTTTTTATAGAGTTGCAGGAAAAGCCACTGGTTCCATTTATAGTAAGAGGGGTCGCAGGTCATCAGTTCCGAATTGCTGTCGTACATGCAACCGATCCTGCGGAGCTGACCGCGAATATCCTCGATGTTTTTCAATGTACTGTCGAGGGGGTGAACTCCCGTTTTTATCGCGTAGTTCTCGGCAGGCAGCCCGAACGCATCGTAGCCGAACGGCTCGAAGACATTGTAGCCCTGCAGTTTCTTGAACCGTGCCCATGTATCCGCGGGACCGTAGTTATACCAGTGCCCGCAGTGGAGCTTCGCCCCGGAAGGATAAATGAACATAACCAGAGAATAGAGCTTTTTACCCGGATCGTTCAGATCAGTCTTGTAAACCCCG
>RHKR01000376.1 GCA_008363265.1 Chlorobiota bacterium | reverse complement strand
GGAACTCATCATGCCACCTTTTCCACATTCTTCACGAATATCTGTTTTGCCTGCTCCAGTCTGAGTGCCGCAACGGCACCCCTGACCCTGAATGCCACAGGATCACCGGACGCGCTTGCCATTTCAAACGCCACCCTGCTGCCGGGAACAAAGCCGAGGTCCATCAGTCTCCTTCTTTGCTGCCCCCTTATCCTTTTGGATACCATGTGAATCTCACATATGTATCCCCTGCCGACTTTGTCGAGCGTGGTTACTACAGCGGGTTCGGCCTCATCTTCTGAAACCTCGATAACAGAAATGTTGCCGCTAAGCAGTCTGGTGAAGAATCTCTCCTCACCATCGGCTACGAAGTGTATCTTCCCGTCCCTGTTGTCAAGAATTCTGATGACCATTCCTGGATATATTTTCTCGGCGTTTATCTGATCATAAACCTCTGCGGGTTCATCTTCGATATGAGTGATCCGCACAACCGTGCCTGGTGCGGCATCCCTGAGGAGTGCCCCTTTTGCCGGTGGCATGTTCCCCTCACTGTCGGGTATGGGATCACCGTGGGGATCATAGACCGGGTTACCGAGTTTTGAAGCAAGCTCATCGGCCTCTGCCTCGCTCATCAGATGCTCCCGCTCCTCGGCTTCACGGTGCCAGTCATTTTCAGGCAGACCGGTCTTATCGGCCAGATAGCTCTCCCAGAGGCGGTGTATTCTGATAACCTTGAGCGCGTAACTCCGGCCTTGCGGTGTGAGAGTGAGACGGTCGTTGTGATATTCGATCAGCCCCGATGCCTCCAACTGCTCTTCAAGCTCTCCCGCGGTCTTTCGCGATACTCCGAGTACTCCCGCAAGACTTTCGCAAGAGGCAACCGAACCGCGCGAATCGCAGTCATAAAGGTGCTTTAGGGCATTCTCAAGCAGTTCGCGTTCCATGAAAGCCTTCTGTTTCTTCGATTTGAAAAGGTTCATGAAGCCGGGGATCACAAGTGCAGCTACGGCAGCGAAAACGGAAAAAATTTCATTTACGGGTTTCATACTTCCTCCTCAACCGGAATAAAAAACAGATTTTTTCCGGCTTTCTCACTGAGGCTGTGCGGTACTTCATCGATCACTACTATGGTCGAATTGTCGTAAGCGAGCCGGGATCTTACCGTAACCCGGACATTCAGCGCCAGACCTATCGCCGTGAAAAAATTCATCAACTCCACGCTTTCATCGAGAACTTTGGCCAAAAGGTAGCTTCTGCCGGGCTCACATTTCACCAAAGGCAGAAGTGCCGGCACTTCAGGCAGGTTACCGTCCCTGTCGGGGATCGGTTCACCGTGTGGATCAAAACTTGGGTATCCGAGGTAGGCATCAAGCTTTTCGATCAAAAATTCGGAAGTGGAGTGCTCCAAAAGCTCCGCCTCAGCGTGAACCTCGCTCCAAGACAATCCCAGTACATCCTTCAGAAAAAGCTCCCAGATCCTGTGGCGGCGGATAATGTTCAGTGCGGCCTTCCTTCCCTCGGGGGTGAGTGACATCCCTTTGTACCGTTCATGGTTGAGGAATCCGAGTTCCGAGAGCTTCTGCACCATTTCGCTCGTGGCAGCTTTCGATACCTCGAGTCGTCCCGCGACTTCGGAAGTGGTTACAACAGAATCGTTTGAGTTTGCAATGCTGTAGATCGCTTTTAGATAGTCTTCTTTAGATATTGTCGGCATAATTAAGAAAATTTGTTTATTAAATTTAGGCATACCTAACTTTAAAGTCAAGAGAAATTATTTGGCTCAGGCAGCAATTCTGTAAAAATTGAATTAACTATATTTCGACATGAGAAAATTTTTGTTGATGATCGCGTTTTTATCAGTGCTGGCAGGCACCTCGCAGGCCCAGATAGCCAAACTTACGGGTGTGGGAGGTGGTGTCGGACTCGGAGTGTTCAAGGGCAACACCCCCGAAGAGTTCGGTTACTCAGCTCAGGCATCGTTCGATTTTAAGCTGTGGTTCTCGGGGAAATACTATTTCCGCGGGGCGGCGTTCTATACACGGAAGTTTTCGATCCTCCTTCCTGAAGACCGGTTCGGAAGGAACTACCCTTTCGTGCAGGGGTTTTCACTCAAGTTCATGGGCGAACAGCTGGTAACCACTCACATATCGATCGAGGGTGGTGGCGGACTCGCGATCCTTAACGACCGCTCCTTCCCGGAAACCGATGTCTGGTCACTCGGCAGCGGGATCTCTTTCCATACTGTCTTCTACTTCTTCGACAAAACCATCGAATCCAAAGGTCTATCCGTCCACACCGGCGTGGAGTGGAACATCGGTTTCTTCAAGACCATCCCGGAGGTTAATACCGTGATGGCGCAACTTCACTACACATTTTAGGTATTAGGTATTAGGTATTAGGTATTAGGTGTTATATCCATACCCTATACCCCATACCCTATACCCCATACCCCAAACACTCCACACTATTCACTCTACTCTACTTCAGCACAACCATAGGCCTGGCAAGGGCATGCCCTCCCGCCTGGAGGCAGTAGAAGTAAACCCCCGAGGCAAGTTGCTCCGCGTTTATCCGCGCGTCGTGACTGCCGGCGGGCATGTACCCATCATAGACCGTCATCACTTCCCTTCCCTGCAGATCAAAAACTTTCAGAGTTATATCCCCTGCTTCGGGTAGCGTGAACCGTACTGTCGTAACCGGATTGCCCGAGAGGGCTCCCGTGGAGAAAGGATTCGGGTAGTTCTGTTCCAGCACCATGGTATTCGGCATTGGCGCCGGGTCATCGATCCCCACAGGAGTTGATACAGTAATCAGCCTGGAATAGATCGTCCCTGTGTTTGTTGTTATCCGGCATTTGTACACACCCGCGTTTGCTGCGGTAAGATTGTTAAACACGAGTTTTGCCTGTGTGGCACCCGGAATATCTGTATTGTTCTTCATCCATTGGTAGGCGTTACCATTCGTCATCGCGTCGAAATGAACAATCCCCCTAAGGATCGAGTCGGATTGAAGACTTATCGTCTGATCAGCCAAACCCATGAATACCGTGGTGTAATTGTTCCACTCACCATAATTCGTGAAGTTTGTCGCAGAAATGGCGAGTGTCAGTCCGTTCTGTGCCTTGTGGAAATTGCCATAATTCGTGAAAGGATGAGTAATATAAACCTCTTCAAATTCCGGTTGCCCAAGCACCCGGTCGTAAATATCCGATCTGTTCACCACATTTTCAGCGACAGTCAGGCCCCAGACACCGGTGCCACTTCCGTAGAAGTTGATTGCTCCCGTAAGGGTCATATTCTTAAGGGTTGTGTGCTGTGGATTGAAGGTATAATAACCCGACCAGCCGATAAGTCCGGCCGCACCATGGAGCACGCCGCCATGCCCATCTATGATGCCACCATCCACGATAGTTCCAACCAGCGTCAGCGTATCATGGAATGAGATGTTGGAATTCCGTAGCAGGATATATCCTCCCTTGAAGATCACATTGCCGGCAAGGTGGATCGTACGGTTGGAATCCGGAGTGTTCATATCAGCG
>RHKR01000375.1 GCA_008363265.1 Chlorobiota bacterium | reverse complement strand
GTCTTCACGATGGTCTCAAGCTTTCCACAGGCGGCAAGGTTGATACTCCCAAGTGGTCGGCTGAAAATGTTTCCATGAAAAACCCTCTTGCCGGTGGTAAGATGGCCGTTATCCTCGCTGAAAGCTACGCACTTGGTGACGGAAAACATGCAAATAACGGCTGGCTGCAGGAACTTCCTCACCCCGTCTCAAAAGTTACCTGGGACAATTACGCTGCCATTTCAGATAAAACGTCGAAACAACTTGGTGTAAGAACCAATAATCTGCTTGATGTTACTGTTAATGGCCAAAAGGTGACTCTTCCTGTTCTCATCCAGCCCGGCCTCGCTGACGATACCGTGGTTGTTGAACTCGGTTACGGCAGAACCAAGTGTCCGGTCGTTGCCCTCGAGGTAGGTAAGGACGTGTCGGTTTTCCAGAATGCGCTGAACGAGAAAGTATTCACCACAACCACAGTTGCTGCCGGGGTTGGTGTTTATAATCTCGCATCAACCCAGGACCATCACACCTATGATGAAACCCTCGTCAAGGATGTAAAAGACGCTCATCTGAAGCGCCACATCATCCAGGAGGCGACTGTTTCAGAGTTCGAAAAAGATCCCAAGCTTCTTAAAAAAGGGAAGCACGAGCTTGTCTCACTCTATGAGAGACACGATTACCCTGAAGTGAAGTGGGGCATGACGATCGATCTGAACAAATGTACCGGCTGCGGAAACTGCTCGGTGGCTTGTTCGATTGAAAACAATATCCCCATCGTAGGCAAGGATCAAGTGATTGCCGGCCGCGAAATGCAGTGGATGAGGATCGACAGATACTACGCGGGCTCGCCGGAAGATCCGGTTGCCTCGTATCAGCCGATGCTCTGCCAGCACTGCGATCATGCTCCGTGTGAGAATGTTTGTCCTGTTGTCGCGACAACACACAGTATCGACGGACTCAACCAGATGGTATACAACCGCTGCGTTGGTACAAGGTACTGCTCTAACAACTGTCCTTACAAAGTAAGAAGATTCAACTTCTTCGATTTCAGGGATCACTTCGCCAACGGTTACTACTATGAACAGCCGGTTAACCTGGGTCATAATCCTGAGGTTTCGGTTCGTCCGAGAGGTGTGATGGAGAAATGTACTTTCTGCGTCCACAGGATCGAAGATGCCAGAAGCAAGGCGCTCGTAGAAGGCAGAAAACTCAGAGGCAGCGATGTAAAAACCGCTTGCCAGGAAGCCTGCCCGGCCGAAGCGATCTCATTCGGTGATCTCATTGAAAAAGATACAGATTTCTTGAAGTTTCATGAACATGATCTTGCTTACACTGTACTTGAAGAGCTTAATGTTAAAGCCAACGTAAAGTATGTAGCCAGATTGTGGAACACTAAGACGGAGGAAGCGTAAGTGAATATAGATTACAGCAAAGAACTTCCGTTGATCCAGGGAAGGCTCTCTCTCGGTGAGATAGAGGACCTGATCGCCAAACCGATGTCGGAGAAGCCGACCAAGAAGTATTACATGGCTCTTGGCGTGACGCTTACCCTGCTGATGATCGGCGCGATATCTCTCGGGTTGACCTTTTACTACGGTATCGGCCTTTGGGGTAACAATCAGCCCATCGGTTGGGCGTTCGACATCGTCAACTTCGTTTTTTGGGTTGGTATCGGTCACGCGGGAACACTTATTTCCGCTATCCTTTTCCTCCTGAGGCAGAAGTGGCGTACTGCGATAGCGCGGTTCGCCGAAGCGATGACGATCTTCGCCGTAATGTGCGCGGGTATCTTTCCCGCAGTCCATACCGGTCGTCCATGGTTGGATAGCTGGCTGCTTCCTTATCCGAATCAGCACTCCCTCTGGGTGAACTTCACTTCACCTTTGTTGTGGGACGTGTTCGCGGTTTCAACATACTTCACAGTGTCACTCGTTTTCTGGTATATCGGTCTTATCCCCGATTTCGCGGTAATGCGCGACAGGACAACAGGCAAGGTAAAGAAGTTCATCTACTCACTTTTCAGCCTTGGATGGAGGCACTCACACAGGAACTGGCAACACTATGAGAAATCATACGTGATCCTCGCCGGATTCGCTACTCCTCTCGTGCTTTCAGTACACACGATCGTATCTTTCGACTTTGCAGTCTCGATCATGCCGGGCTGGCACACAACCATCTTCCCGCCTTACTTCGTTGCGGGTGCTATCTTCTCCGGATTCGCGATGGTGGTGACAGTGCTGGTTTTTGTGAGAAAGATCTTCGATCTCGAGAATATTATAACCATAGATCATTTGGAAAAAATGAACAAGGTTATCCTTGCCACAGGTATGATGGTTGGATACGCTTACGCGATGGAATTCTTCATTGCGTGGTACAGCGGTGTTCAGTTCGAACAGTTCGTGTTCATCAACAGGGCATTTGGACCTTACGCATGGGCCTACTGGATAATGGTGAGCTGCAACGTTATATTCCCACAGCTTTTCTGGTTCAGAAAGCTCAGAAGATCGATCCCGGTAATGATGGTCGTGGTTATCTTCGTTAACGTGGGGATGTGGTTCGAGCGATTCGTTATCACGGTTACCTCGCTCCACAGGGACTTCCTTCCTTCGAGCTGGGGTTACTACGTACCGACTCTTTACGATTTTGGCCTCCTCATCGGAAGCTTTGGACTCTTCTTTACGCTGGTTCTCCTTTTCGTTAAAGCGATGCCGGTTGTGGCTATTTCAGAAATAAAAGCCGTTGCAGACGGTGCTCAGCCAACACATCACGGGGGTGATCACTAATGGAACGCACAAATAAATTACACGGTTTAACAGCCCTTTTCGATACTCCGGATCAGATCATTCACGCTGCGGAAAAAGTATCGCATTCGGGCTATAAAGATTTTGATGTTCACACTCCATATCCCGTTCACGGTATGGATGACGCGATGAAGCTGAAACCATCGAAACTCGGGTATGTAACCCTCGTATTCGGTCTTTCAGGTGCAGCTCTCGCGCTTCTTCTTCAGTACTGGACAATGGTTGTGGACTATCCGATGAACATCGGAGGGAAGCCCTTCTTCTCGCTTCCTGCTTTCATCCCTGTAACATTCGAGCTTACGGTTCTTCTCGCAACGCTCGCGACTGTTATCGGCATGATCTCGGTTTTCTTCCGTTTCCCTGACAACAAACACCCGTTGCACGACACACCCTACATGGCTTCTGTATCGCGCGACAAATATGGTGTTTTCATCGCAGCTAAGGACATAAAGTTCGACGCTGCTGAAGTGACGGCACTGTTTGAGTCACTTGGCGGAAAGAATATTTCAGAAGTCTACGAGATCGAGAAAACCCTCTTCGATGCTTTCAATCCGAAATACATCGGTCTGCTCGCGACAGTTGCAGTACTTGTTTCGGGTGGAACATATTTTGCTCTCAACAAACTTTCTTTCATAGCGCCCTTCAACTGGATGGAACGTCAGTTCAGGGGAGTTCCTCAGGAGCAAAGCGATTTCTTTGCCGACGGCAGAATGATGCGTGAACCTGTTAAAGGAACTGTAGCGAG
>RHKR01000374.1 GCA_008363265.1 Chlorobiota bacterium | reverse complement strand
ATCTTCTCACGATCAGTGACGGCAAGTTCAAACTTGAGCAGGTAAAGATCGACTCATCAGTCACAGATTCCCTCCCGCCCAAAATAAAATACGATTTTGAAGATATCGCCTGGGACAGGCACACAGGGAAGGTCTACATAAGCGTTGAACCTTACTCGAAATACAGACCGATGTTCGGCATTTATGAGCTTCAGTTCCGGAATAACGATATTTTCTCACTCGAAGTAACGGGGATGAAAAAACTTGAGATAACCCCTGACTCTCTCTTCCGCAAACACGTTAAAGATAACGTCGGTTACGAGGGACTCGCGGTGGATGAAAATTACCTCTATCTCGGGCTTGAAGGGGTACCGAGATCGGAGAAGGAGTTCGATGGCGGGCTGATAAGGGTTGTAGACAGGCACACTCTTAAGATAGTTGCCACTTTGATCCTCGACTCCCTGGGTATAAACACCGTTACAGGGCTTGCCATGGGGAGTGACGGCACACTTTGGGGGACAGACAGAAACCGTCTTGCCTTTTTTAATTTAAAAATTGATAATAAATTTCAGGTTACGAATGTCAGGGTTTTCCCGGTGAACAATTACCTCCCCGGAGACCACTCATTCAGATACGCGGCAGCCCTCGAGGCCATCGCACTCGATGGAAACGGAAATGTCTACCTGATCGACGATCCCTTCACAAAGGAGTTCGTTCCGGTCGACAATATTCTTAGAAAACTTGACTCTGTAACAGCCCACCGTTTCAGGGACCTCGTCCCCGTGATCTACGGCTACAAATTGGATTAAACATACAGGAAGACAATGGATAAGATACAGGAATTCGTAAATTCCAACATCGACAAATTCATCGATGAACTGAAAGACTATTTAAGATTTGAAAGCATCAGCACTCTCCCCGAAAAGAAGGATGAGATGAAAAGATGTGCTGATTTCACCGCTAAAAAGATGCTTGAAGCCGGCCTTGACCGGGTTGAGGTTTTCGAAACACCGGGTCATCCCGTGGTATACGGCGAGCGGCTCCGCGTTAAAGGCGCGCCGACCGTGCTGATATATGGCCACTATGACGTGCAGCCGGTCGATCCCGTTGAACTCTGGCACAGCGACCCGTTCGACCCCGTGGTTAAAGACGGTAAGGTGTGGGCCCGCGGTGCAACCGACGACAAAGGCCAGCTGTACATGCATGTGAAAAGCATCGAAACCCTTCTCGCGGTTTCCGAAGAGCTCCCGCTGAACGTTAAGTTCATCATAGAGGGGGAGGAAGAGATCGGCAGCCCCAGCCTCGAACCATTCCTGAAGGCCAACAAAAAATTATTGAAAAGTGATGTGGTGCTGGTTTCCGATACCGCCCTCTATTCTCCCATGCTGCCGACCCTTACCTACGGACTGAGGGGCCTCTGCTACATGGAAGTTGAAGTTACGGGTCCAAAACGCGATCTTCACTCAGGCACTTTCGGAGGAGCCGTGGCTAACCCGGTGAACATCCTCGCTCAGATGATCGCGAAGATGCATGATGACAAAGGCCGCGTCACCATCCCCGGATTTTATGACGACGTTGTGAAACTCTCGAAAAAAGAGCGCGAAAGCCTCGCGAAACTCGATTTCGATCAGCAGGAGTATATGGACCACCTTGGCGTGGATGACCTTTGGGGCGAGAAAGGGTACACTGTTACCGAAAGAACCGGCGCGAGACCAACGCTCGACTGTAACGGCATCTGGGGCGGATTTTCAGGCGCGGGCGCCAAGACGATCATCCCATCGAAAGCCGGCGCGAAGATCAGTATGAGGCTGGTTGCCAATCAGGACCCCGCAAAGATAGCGAAGAATTTTACGAAGTTCGTTGAGAAGATAGCTCCCAAGTCGGTTAAAGTTAGGGTTTCATCCGTCCACGGCGCGGAAGCCTGTCTCGTTCCCCTCGGTTCGAAGGCCATTTCAGCCGCAACGGTTGCGCTCGATAAAGCGTTCGGAAAAGAGACCGTTTACCAGAGGGAAGGCGGAAGCATTCCTGTGGTCGCCAAGTTCAAAAAGATACTCGGTGCTGATACCGTGCTGATGGGACTTGGATTGAACACGGAGAACCTCCATTCACCCGACGAACACTTCGATCTGAACCACTTCAGGCTGGGCATCATCAGCTCGGCATATTTTATGGAAGAATTTGCGAAAAAGTAAGGAAAGACTCTAAAGAGATGAACCTCAAATATTTAATCGTATTCGTTCTGATGTACGGCGCCGCCATTTTCCTGGCCGGTTGCGGTGACGATGGACCCGCGGAGGATCCCACTCAGACAGGCTCGACCGAAACAACCGAGCTTGTGGAGGATCAGCCTGACAAGGATCAGTCGATCCAGGAATTCAACCTGGAAAAAAGAAAGAAACTTACCAAAAACCGGTTCCCGGGTGACACGATCGACCTGATGGAGGCCGTTATCCGCGGCTACCCCAAGGGAAGTTACGTGATCGAGGAGGATATCCCCAATTCGCTTGGTATTCCTCCCGCGGCGGTGATCTACAGGCAGGATTCTCCCGGAAAACTCGTTTTTGCGCTCATCGCCACTTCACGTGAAGGGATGGAACGCGACAGGCTCATCGAATCGAAGAACGTTATTGGCTATGATCAGAGCTTCATCGACTACGACAGTACACGACTTGGCACGGCACTTTTCTTCATGACCGGATTCGAGAATGATGGCCGTAACTTCAAGAGGATTTGGGAAAAATACACCCCCTCTCACGGCGGGTTCAAGTCGATCAGCACTCAGAACTGGGCCGCGAAGAACATTCCTTACATCAAGGTTGACTTCTATGCTCAGTTCAAGAACGCCACCTTCTATTTCAACTACTTCTTTATCGATGGCTTCAGAAAAAAACCTCATCTGATGCTCACCTATGAGGGGATAAACCAGCGCAGGGTGATGACCGATGCCAACGGCGACAAGTTCCCCGACTATATCGAGTCTGTCTTCTGGGACAACGATCATGAGATCAGGGAAGTGGATACCGTAACCTACATCTGGCAAGACACAATTTATAGAAATACCCGGCTGCCGGAGAAGGTGACACCTTACTAAATGTGAAATGTGAAATGTGAAATGTGAAGTCTTTGTAGGAAGTATGAAGGCTGAAGTATGAAGGCTGAAGAATGAAATTCCCCCTCTACTTTTAGGAGAGGGGGCCAGGGGGTGAGGTAGAATAAAATCCGTGAAATCCGCGTATAATCCGTGAAATCCGTGTAACCTTTAATAAAAAATTATGCAAGAAAAAATATTCAGATCGGTAATTCAAGACTTTTTAACTGAGAAGGGATACACATACACCCTTACTGGGCACAGCCATGTGATGACAGGCAGCAGGCGCGGCTTCGATGCCGGGCGCGAACTGTTGAAGAACGGCACTGCCCTTAGAGACACTTCAGCTTTCTCGACTCTCGAGATAAAGGGTGAAGACACCCTCGACTTCCTCAACAGGATCACTACGAACGAACTGAAAAACCTCCGCCCCGGGGAGAGCAGACGCACTATCTTCTGTACCGACAAGGGGAGGAT